>CALRYR010000480.1:0-3860 GCA_943372425.1 Variovorax sp. YR752
CGACGGGCTCGGCGCCACGCAGCAACTGAGCGAACTCGCGATCTACCTCGCGCTCGCGGCACGTTTGTGAGCACGCTCTGGCTGCTGCGGCATGCGCCGGTCGACGCGCCCGCGGGCCTTTGCTACGGCCGCACCGATCTGTCGTGCGCAGCCGAGGCAACACAGGCGGTCGCCGCGCAGATTGCGACGCTGCTGCCGGCGGATATCGCCATCCACAGTTCCCCTTTGCAGCGCTGCACGATGCTGGCCCGCGCCATCGCCGAGCAGCGGCCGGCTTTGCGGAAAGCGACGATCGACGCGCGCCTGGCCGAGATGGATTTCGGCGCCTGGGAAGGCCAGCCCTGGGACCGCATCGCCCGTGCCGACTTCGACGCCTGGATGAACGACTTCGCCGATGCACGCGCCGGCACGCACGGCGAAAGCACGCGCCTGTTCATGGCGCGCGTCGGCGAGGCGTGGGACGCCTGGCGCGCGTCGGGGCGCGATGCGCTGTGGGTCACGCACGCGGGGGTGATGCGCGCGGTGACGCTATTGCGTCAGGGCGTGCGCATTGCGGTGGATGCGAGCGAATGGCCGCGCCAGCCTATCGGCTTTGGCGAGTGGCTGACGGTCGAGGTCTGAGCGATCACCCCTTCGGCGCCGGCGTCTTCGGCTTGAAGTCGCAATAGGGCGCCACGGCGCACTGCCAGCACTTCGGCTTGCGCGCCACGCAGATGTAGCGCCCGTGCAGGATGAGCCAGTGGTGCGCATGCAGACGGTATTCGGGCGGCACGCGTTTCTCCAGCTTCAGTTCGACCGCCAGGGGCGTCTTGCCCGGCGCCAGGCCCGTGCGGTTGCCGACGCGGAAGATGTGCGTGTCGACCGCGATGGTCGGCTCGCCGAAGGCGACGTTGAGCACCACGTTGGCCGTCTTGCGGCCGACGCCCGGCAGGGCTTCCAGTTCGGCGCGGCTGCGCGGCACCTCGCCGCCGTGCAGCTCGACCAGCATGCGGCTGGCCTCGACGAGGTGCTTCGCCTTGCTGCGGTAGAGGCCAATGGTCTTGATGTAGCCCTCGAGCCCTTCCACGCCCAGGTCGACGATGGCCTGCGGCGTGTTCGCGACCGGGTAGAGCTTGCGCGTTGCCTTGTTCACGCCCACGTCGGTGGCCTGCGCCGACAGCAGCACGGCGGCCAGCAGTTCGAAGGGCGTGGTGTATTCGAGCTCGGTCTCGGGCGTGGGATTGACCGCTTCCAGCGTGGCGAAGAAGGGGGCGATGTTCTCTTTTTTCATGGGGTCGTTCGCGGGTTCATTCGCCGGTGAATGCGAGGCGCTTGGCCGTGTGGGACATGCCTTCGAAGATGGCGTCGGAGAGCGCAGGTGGGAAGTCGGCCGGCAGTTGTGCCTGCACGCTGCGCATCACCTCGGGCACTTGCCCGGCGACCTCTTCGCACAGCGCGCGCGCATCGCCCAGGCCCGCCAGCTTGGCCACGCCGTCCCAGTGCCGCGCCTGGATATCGGCCAGGCCCCAGTGCGCGCTCTTGCTGCGCAATGCCATCGCGAGCCTGGCTTTCTGCGGCGCGATGAGCGCGGCACCGTGGCCGATCACGGGCCAGGCCGACAGCACGTCGTAGAAGGGGGTGAGCCGGTAGCCGCCGCCGCGCTCGAGGAAGATCGAGAAGTTCTTGGCGTGGCCGTCGGTTGCGGCGAGCAGCCAGAACACCATCTGCGCCTTGACAAAAGCGAGCTTGTCGGCCGCCGCGTTGCTGCTCGCGTCGAGCACGCGCAGGATCTCGCGCATGCCCGGGCCGCCATCGGTCTCGTACTTTTGTGAACCCGCCACCCCGAGCGCCTGGCAGAAATCTTCCTGCGGCAGGCGGGCGATCCATTCGGTTGGGGTGCCAGCGTTCTGCAGCGCGCGATCGAAGCGCTCGACCACGAGCACCTTGCGTTCGCCGAAAGCGGCGATGTCGCAGCGCGCGGTCGGCAGGCCGAAGGCCGACAGGATGCGCGAGCACAGCCATTCGTTCTCGACCGACGAATGCATGTCGGCCTGCATGTTGCCGACCAGGCCGAGCGGCAATTTGAAGATGTGGGTGGTGGGCGTGGCGTTGAGCGGACGGAACCATCGGGCATCGCGTTGCAGCAGCGCGGTCTTCTCCTGCGCGCCGGCGATCGAGATGCGGAAGTCTTCGTCGTCTCGCTGGCCGAGCACGCGGCCGGTCGAGAGCGACGCGTTGATCGCGCGCTCCACGCCTGCATCGTCCAGCGCTTCTGCTTCGATGCGGTCGAAGCCGGTCGGCAGCGTGCCTGGCTGCAGCAGTTGCACGGCACCGACGCATTCGCGGCCGATGGCGCCGAGCAGGTCGAAGGCGTCGGTGCTCTGCGTCGCGAACTTGCCCTGCAGGCGCTTGCGGATCGGATCGCTGTCGGGCAGCAGATTGTCGAAATAGTTCTGCACCACCGCACCGCGCAAGGGCGCATTGCCGGGCGTGATCGGCAGCGACAGCGAGAGCCGGCGCACGGCCGGCGAGGCCGTCCATTCATCGCTGTACTGGAAGCGGTGCTCGCCCTCGCGAACGCTCCATTCCCCCACCGTCTGGCCATTGATCCAGACCACCAGCGGATGTGGGTGCCGCGGGCCGCGACCGCGTTTGGAGCGGCTCACCATGATGTGGTGTCCTGGGCGGCTGTCGGCGCGTCGCTGGAGGGCAGGGCTTCGAGCACCAGACGATGGCCCATGAGAGCGACCAGTCGGGAAATCTGGTCGAAGCTGGTAACACCAGGCGCTGCCTCGATGCGCGCGACGCGCTTCTGGTTCACGCCCAGCTGTTCGCCGAGTTCGGCCTGCGTCATCTGGCGAGATTGCCGCAGCGCTTTCAGTACGGCGCTGAGCTGCTGACTGGTTTCAAGGGGGTATCGCATGCGATTTACTATCTTGGAATGGTTAACTGAACTTACTACTTAAAAATAGTAAAGTCAATTAACTAGTCAAAGGTAGTAGACCTGCCCGCACTGGTTCGCACTTCGCTGGACAATGGCGGCTTAGAAAGAGAAAAGACCTCCATGCAATTCGCTTCCCGCCTCGACAACGTCGAAACCTCCGCCATCCGTGAACTCTTCAAGCTGCTCGGCACGCCCGGCATCATCAGCTTTGCCGGGGGCTTCCCGGACAGCGCGATGTTCGACGTCGAGGGCCTGAAGGAGGCCAGCGCCAAGGCGTTGGACGAGGAGCCCGGCGGTGCGCTGCAGTACGGCGCGACCGAAGGCTACGAGCCGCTGCGCACGCAGCTGTCGGCCTTCATGAAGACCAAGGGCGTGGACGTGGCGCCGAGCGGTCTGATCGTCACCACCGGCAGCCAGCAGGCGCTCGACCTGCTGGGCAAGACCATGATCTCGCCCGGCGACAAGGTGATCGTCGAAGGCCCGACTTTCCTGGCGACCATCCAGTGCTTTCGCCTCTACGGTGCGGAACTCATCAGCGCGCCGGTCGACGCCCACGGTGTGAAGACCGACGAGCTGGAAAAGCTCATTGCCGAGCACCAACCCAAGTTCGTCTACCTGATCCCGACCTTCGGCAACCCGAGCGGCGCGATGCTGAGCCTGGAGCGCCGCAAGAAGGTGCTGGAGATGGCGGTGAAGTACCAGACGCTGATCGTCGAGGACGACCCGTACGGCGACCTGTACTTCGGCGAGGCCCCGCCGCCGTCGATCCTGGCGCTGAGCCAGAGCGTCCCCGGCAGCCGCGAGCTCATCGCGCATTGTGGCAGCCTGAGCAAGGTGCTGAGCCCCGGCCTGCGCGTCGGCTGGATGATCGCGCCGGCCGAGCTGCTGGCCAAGGCGACCATGTGCAAGCAGTTCAGCGACGCGCACACCAGCACCT
>CALRYR010000481.1:0-3859 GCA_943372425.1 Variovorax sp. YR752
AGGAAGGCCACCTTCGACGGCCGAAAGCCGTGGCGAACGATGTAGTAGAGATGAAAGTCCTGCAACTCGTACGGGCCGATGGTGTCTTCGGTGCGCTGACCCGGCTGCTCGGCGGATGCGTCGGGCGACGGCACCAGTTCCGGGCTGACCTCGGTCGCCACGATGGCGCGCAGCACGTCGCTGCCGTCGTCGCTCAGGATGGCGGCGTCGGCGACCCAGCGCACCAGGTGCTTGATCAGCGTCTTGGGCACGCTGGCGTTCACGTTGTAGTGCGACATGTGGTCGCCCACGCCGTAGGTGCACCAGCCCAGCGCCAGCTCGCTCAGGTCGCCGGTGCCGACCACGATCGCGCCGTTGTGGTTGGCCAGGCGGAACAGGTGGCTGGTCCGTTCGCCGGCCTGCACGTTCTCGAAGGTGATGTCGTACTGCGGCACGCCGTCGGCAAAGGGGTGGCCCAGGTCGGCCAGCATCTGCTTGCAGCTCGGGCGGATATCGATTTCCTTGGCCTGGCAGCCGATGGCCGCCATCAGCGCATGCGCCTGCTTGAGGGTTCGGTCGCTGGTCGCGAAGCCGGGCATCGTGTAGCCCAGGATGTCGGTGCGCGGGCGGCCCAGGCGGTCCATGGCCTGCGCGCACACCAGCAGCGCGTGCGTCGAGTCGAGCCCGCCGGACACGCCGATGACCACCTTCTGGATGGCGCTCGCCTCCAGCCGCTGCACCAGCGACTGGACCTGGATGTTGAAGACCTCCTGGCAGCGCGCGTCGCGCGTGGTGGCTTCGGCGGGCACGTAGGGAAAGCGTTCCACGTTGCGACGCAGCGCGCCGGGCTGTTGCGGCAACCCCGGCAGGTCGAACTCGACCGTGCGCCAGTCGCGCAGCACGGCGGCATGGCGCTGCGCCGAGACGCCGAAGGAGTTCTGCCGCATGCGCTCGTGCGCCAGGCGTTCGAGATCGGCATCGGCGGTGATCAGGTGCGAGCGGTTGCTGAAGCGTTCGCTCTCGGCCAGCAGCTCGCCGTTCTCGTAGATCAGCGCCTGCCCGTCCCAGGCCAGGTCGGTGGTCGATTCGCCGATGCCGGCCGACGAGTAGAGGTAGGCCGCCAGGCAACGCGCCGACTGCAGGCTCACCAGCTTGTGGCGGTAGTCCGCCTTGCCCACCGTGATGTTCGAGGCCGACAGGTTGACCAGCACCGTGGCGCCGGCCAAGGCTGCGTAGCTCGACGGCGGGATCGGCACCCAGACGTCCTCGCAGATCTCGACATGCAGCGTCAGCAGCGGCAGGTTGCGTGCCTTGAAGATCAGGTCGGCGCCGAAGGGCACACGCTGGCCGCACAGGGTGATCTCGCACGAGACGGCGCTGTCGGCGGCGGCGAACTGCCGGCCTTCGTAGAACTCGCCGTAGTTCGGCAGGTAGGTTTTGGGCAGCACGCCGAGCAGGGCGCCGTTGGCCACCACCGCCGCGCAGTTGAAGAGCCGGTGGTCGGCGCGCACCGGCAGGCCGACCACGGCAACGGTCGGCAGTCCGCGCGTGGCCTCGATGACTTCGGCCAGCGCCGCCTCGCAGCCTTCGAGCAGCGCGGTCTGATGGAACAGGTCGTCGCAGGTGTAGGCGGAAATGCCCAGCTCCGGGAAGGCCACCAGCACCGCCCCCTCGGCTGCGGCCTCGCGCAGCATGCGCACGGTCTCGCGGCCGTTGAACACCGGGTCGGCGACGCGGTTGCGCGGCACCGCCACGGCAAGGCGCGCGAAGCCGTGGGTGTAGGGGTTGTCGAAGGACAGGGCTGCGGTCGGTTCAAGGCTCATGGCCGTTATCGTATTCGTCATTGGGAGGCGGGGTTGCGCGCGAGGCTGTGCGTGGTGTCAATAACGTTCGTGCGGCACAGTCCGACCGCCCACCAGGCCGGCAGCAGCGCGCGCACCTCCGGCCGCGCGAAACGCTCGTCGAACAGGTAGAGCACACCGGCGTCCTGCTCGGTCCGGATCACGCGGCCGGCGGCCTGCACCACCTTGCGCAGGCCGGGGTAGAGGTAGGTGTAGTCGTAGCCGCGCGCGTCGTCGAAGCGTGCGTCGAGCCGCTCGCGCATCACCTCGTTCATCGCATCGTGCTGCGGCAGGCCGAGGCTGGCGATGAAGGCGCCGATCAGCCGGTCGCCGGGCAGGTCGATGCCCTCACCGAAAGCGCCGCCGAGCACCGCGAACCCGACACCGCGGCCGTCCGCGCGGAAGCGCGCCACGAAGGCATCGCGCTCGGCCTCGCGCATGCCGGTGGACTGCGTCCAGGTCGGCACGTCGGGGTGTTCGCGCACGAAGCGCGCGTGTGCCTGTTCGAGGAACTCGAAGCTGCTGAAGAAGGCAAGGTAGTTGCCGGGTCGGCGCGCGTAGACCTGGCCGATCAGCGCCGTGAGCTGCGGCAGCGAACCCGGCCGGTCGCGGTAGCGCGTCGAGACATCGGTGACGACGCGCACGTCGAGCTGGTGCGCCTGGAAGGGCGACGCCACCTCGACTTCTGCCGTGTTCTGCGGCAGTCCGAGCATGTCGCGGTAGAAGGCGAAGGGCGCGAGCGTGCCGGAGAAGCACACCGTGGTCATGGACGCCGCGAAACGCGCACGCAGGAAGGGCGCCGGCACCAGGTTGCGGATCGCCAGGCGGCCCGCCGTGTCGCCCGTCGGCAACGCGCTCTCGAAGACGGAGTGATCGCCCAGCGCATCGGCCAGCCGGGCGAACTGCAGGGCATCGAAGAAGAAGCGTTGCAACGGGCCGTGCGCGGTCTCGGGCGATTGTGCGAAATGCTCGGCCAGCGCGGCGACGGCTTCCTGCAATGCCGCCCGCAGGCGCTCGGGCACGTCGTCGTGCGCGACATAGGCGTCGGGCTGGTCGCGCTGCAGTGCGAGCCACTCGCGGCGCAAGCGGTCGATGGGCGACCGCACGCCGGTGGGTGCCACCCCACGCGCCTGGTCAAGCGCAGTCATGTCGATCGACGCCGAGTACATGCCACGCGCGCGTTCGAGCAGGTTGTGCGATTCGTCGACCAGCACGGCGACCTGCCATTCCTCCTGCTTCGCCAGCGCGTAGAGAAACGCGCTGCCGTCGAACCAGTAGTTGTAGTCGGCCACGATCACGTCGCTCCAGCGCACCATTTCCTGCGCGAGGAAGTAGGGGCACACGGTGTGCGCGAGCGCAACGCGGCGCAGCGTGGCGGTGTCCAGCCGTCGCAGCCCGACCGCTTCGGCGCGTGCGCCGGGCAGGCGGTCGTAGAAGCCGCGGGCGAGCGGGCAGGCGTCGCCATGACAGGCGCGGCCGGGGTATTCGCAGACCTTTTCGCGTGCGGTGAGTTCGAGCACGCGCAGCGACTTCGCCGATTGCGCGCTCAGGCCGATGCCTTCGAGTGCGATCGCGCGGCCCGAGGTCTTGGCGGTGAGAAAGAACAGCTTGTCGGTGCCTTGGCTGGGCCAGCCGCGCAGCAACGGAAAGGTGGTGGCGACCGTCTTGCCGATGCCCGTGGGTGCCTGCGCGATCAGGCAGCGTCGCGTCGATGCGGCGCGGTACACGCCCTCGGCCAGCTCGCGCTGGCCGGCGCGGAAGCCGGCGTGCGGGAAGGCGAGCGCGTCGAGTTCCTGCGCCAGCCCGCGGCGGTGCGTGGCCTCCTGCCGGGCCCATGCCATGTAGCGCTGGCAGAGTGCCTCGAAGTGGGCGCGCAGTGCATCGGCGCTGCAGTGCTCTTCGAGCACCGTCTCTTCCCCACTGGCAATGTCGAGGTAGACCAGCGCCACCTCGACGGCTGGCAATGCACGCGCGCAGCAGAGCATCCAGCCGTAGGTCTTCGCCTGCGCCCAGTGCAGCGCGCGGTGGTTGGCGCGGAT
>CALRYR010000482.1:0-3857 GCA_943372425.1 Variovorax sp. YR752
TCGTCCACCGAGTTCTGGCAGGCGCGTGCCTACCTGCTCAACACCACACCCGACGGCAAGCCGGTGAAGATGCCGGGCAACGTGCGGCTGTACTTCGTCGCGAGCGCGCCGCACTTCAACCGCTGGGGCGCCAAGCCGGACCCGATGCCGATGTGCGCACGCCGGAGCAATCCGCTGAACCCATCGCCGGTGCTGCGTGCGCTGTACGTGTCGCTCGAAGGATGGGTCGCCACCGGCAAGGCACCGCCGCCCAGCCGCTTCCCGTCACTGGCCGACAAGACGCTGGTGAAGCTGGACGACCTGCGCCAGCCCCGCGTGGCCGGCACGGTCACGCAGCCCGCCTACAACCACCTGCAGCTGCTAGACACCACCACGCAGCCGCCCGTGCGAGGCGCGGCTTACCCCGCGTATGTGCCCGCAGTGGATGCCGACGGCAACGACCGGGGCGGCATCCGCCTGCCCTTCGTGCAGGCGCCCCTGGCGACCTACACCGGCTGGAGCCCGCGCGCCGAAGGCTATGGCGCGGGCGACCTCTGCAACGTCTTCGGCGGCTACGTCGCCTTGCCGCGCCAGCCGTCGGCCGACGACAGCCGCACGCCGCTCGCGACGCGCTATCCGCAGCAGGTGCAGAGCTATGTCGAGCAGGTCGACGCTGCGATCGGCCGGCTGGTGAAGGACGGCTTCATGCTGACGACCGATCGCCAGGTCGTGCTCGACCAGGCACGCCTGGACGGCGCAGCGGCGTTCTCGTCGAAGTAGACACGGAAGGCCGCCGCACGGGCCGGCAGATCAGTACACCGACCGGCGCGTCACCGCGCCGGTCGCGTCGCCGTTCAGCGTGAACTGACTCACCGCCTGCACCAGGCTGCCGGCCTGCTCCTGCAGCGAGCCGGCGGCTGCCGCGGCTTCTTCGACCAGCGCGGCGTTCTGCTGCGTCACCTGGTCCATCTGCGTGATGGCCTGGTTGATCTGTTCGATGCCCTGGGTCTGCTCCTGGCTGGCCGAGGCGATCTCGCCCATGATGTCGGTCACCCGCTTCACGCTGGCGACGATCTCTTCCATCGTCTTGCCGGCTTCGCCCACCTGGCGGCTGCCCGACTCGACCTTGCCGACGGAATCGTCGATCAGGCTCTTGATCTCCTTGGCCGCCGCCGCCGAGCGCTGCGCCAGGCTGCGCACTTCGGAGGCCACCACCGCAAAGCCGCGGCCCTGTTCACCGGCCCGCGCGGCTTCCACCGCGGCGTTCAGCGCCAGGATGTTGGTCTGGAACGCGATCCCGTCGATGACCGCGATGATGTCCACGATCTTGCGGCTCGAGGTGTTGATCGCGCTCATCGTGTCGACCACCTGGCTGACGACGGCGCCACCGCGCACGGCGACTTCGGAGGCGGACGCCGCCAGCTGGTTGGCCTGGCGGGCGTTGTCGGCGTTCTGCTTCACCGTCGACGTCAGTTCCTCCATCGACGCGGCGGTCTCTTCCAGCGAGCTGGCCTGCTGTTCCGTGCGCGAGGAGAGATCCTGGTTGCCAGCCGCGATCTGGCCCGATGCGGTCGCGATGGTGTCGGTGCCGTGGCGGACATCGCCCACCACGCGGCCCAGGTTCGCATTCATCGTCTGCAGCGCGCGCAGCAACAAACCGGTTTCGTCCGTGGTGTGCGCCTCGATGCGGCTGGTGAGGTCGCCTTCGGCGACAGCCTGCGCGATCGTCACCGCTTCGCGCAGGGGCTTGGCCACGATGCGCGCGATCCAGAAGGCGAGCCCCAGACCCAGCGCGATGGCACCGACGATCAGGCCGAAGACCCAGGCACGGGCCGACGCATAGAGTGCGCTGGCGTCGCTGCTGGCCTGGTTGCCGCCATCGAGGTTGATCTTGACCAGCGCGTCCAGGGCGTTCGACATCTGCACGTAGACCTTCAGTGCGTCGCCACGGCTCAGCGCCTTGGCTTCGTCGTTGCGTTCGGCGGCCGACGCCGCGATCACCTTGTCGTGCAGCGGCGCGTACCCGTCCATGGCGGCCTTAAGATCCTGTGCCAGCTTGATATCCGACGGATCGGCGGGCAACTTCTGGTAGGTCGCCAGGTCGGCGTGCATCTTGGTCCAGATCTCGCTCATCCGCTTCTCGTAGCGGCTACCCTCCTCGGCGGTGTCCGAGAGGATGTGCTGCAGTTCGTTCGAGCGGTAGCGCCCCATGTCGGACTTCATCTCCAGCAGCAGCCGCGCGCCGGGCAGCCAGGTCTCGGCGAGGTCGCTGGACTTCTGGTTGACCTTGGCCAGTTGCAGGATGGAGAACCCACCGAGCCCGGCCGTGAGAACGAGGACAACGATGAAGGACAGAAGCAGCTTGGTGGCCAGCTTCAGGTTGTAGAACGCTTGCATGGTGCTTTCGACGAAGAGGAGCCGACGTCCGGCGGCCTGAGACGAGGAAAAATGGACGTCTTCGTCTATCGGCAGCTCGCCGCGGAAATTAAGGGTAATCCCTAGATCGGCCGCCAGGAACGTCGACCGGCCCTGCAGGTCCAGCCTGCTTCTCAGCGGCTGCGGCACAACTTGTTTCGCAATGCCGTGTCGACTTCCTCAGGGGGTCGGGCGTTTGGAGTGCACACCACTTCATCACGGTTCATGACACATCCCACCCTGCGCCGACTCGGCACGACGACTTTCTTCTGCATGGCCCTGCTGGCCGGTGCCGGCGCGCAGGCGCGCACCGACATCGGCGTCAGCATCGGCGTGCCGGGCGTCGTCGTGTCGCCCGGCTATGCCCCGGCGCCCATCTACGTGCCACCGCCTCCGCCCGTGTACTACGCGCCGCCGCCGCCGGTGTATCGCCCGCCGGTGTACCTGCAGCCGCCGCCGGTGGAATACGTGCCCGCGCCGGGCTACGCGCCCTACTACGCCGTGCCACGTCCGCGCTATTACGACGATCGCCGCTACCCCCCGCCACCCCCGCCCGGCTACCGCCGTGACCGCGACCACGACGGCATTCCGGACCGCTACGACGGCTACGACAACCGGCGCGACTACTACCGCCGCTGATCGCGCCGCAGACGGCTCGACGGGAGGGCGCTCGAAGTCCAGAATGCCATTCCCCCAGCGTTCTTCGAGGTGTGGTCATGGATCGGACATTCGACGCGATGAAAGCGGCGCTCGATGCAGGTGACCTGACCGCTGCGCTGAAGGTGCTCAACAAGCGTGTGGTCCAGCGCTACAGCGCGGTGTACCGCACGACGCCGGAGCGGCGGCTGGAAAACGTCGCGTTCGTCGACAAGTTGCGCATGCCGTACCCGGAGCATTTGCTCTCCGTGCCTTATGGCATGAGTTTTTGCCAGTTCACCTTTGCGCACGGCGAGTTCCGAACCTCCGACTCGTCGATGGACCGTCGCCTCGACGGGCATCCCTATAAAGGGCTGGTCAACTCGTACCACGCCGTGCCCATCGTCGGCGACGACGGCGAAATCACAGGGTCGATCTGCCATTTCGACATGGACGCCGCACCGCTGCACGACGACGATTTCGTGCTGCTTCAGCGAGCTGCGGGCGCCATGCGCGCCTACCTTTCACCGTCGAGAGCTGCGAGAGGCCCAGAGCCGCGGCCGAAAGCTAGTTGACGGCCCGGTGCGGCACCGCGTCGGCATGACGCAGCCGCAGCAGCCGCACGTCGACCCGCCCGGCACGGAAGCCCGCTTCGCAGTAGCTCAGGTAGTACTCCCACAGGCGCTTGAACGCCGCATCGAAGCCCAGCGGCTCGATGGCGGGCCACGCCGCCAGGAAGCGACGCCGCCATTCGGCCAGCGTGGCCGCATAGCTCATGCCGAAGGACTCCGCCACCTCCAGCGTCAATCCGGCGCGAGCGGCCTGCG
>CALRYR010000483.1:0-3845 GCA_943372425.1 Variovorax sp. YR752
GAACTGCCGCTGTCCCTCGAAGCCCTCGGCTGGTGGGCGCTGCGCTACACGCCGCGCGTGGCCTGGCTCGACGAGGCGCTGGTGCTCGAGGTCTCGGCCTGCGAGCGCCTGTGGGGCGGGCGACAGGGCCTGATGCGGCTGATGGTCGCCGACAACCCGGTGCCCCGCAGCCGCCTCCAGAAAGTCCAAGGCGCCACCAGCCTGATCGCGCTGGCACGGTTGCGCCTGTTCGCGCTCGGCCAGCAACCACCGTCCGACATCCCGGCCGCCTTGCCGCTGCACACGCTGACAGCCGCGCGCCCGCACCTCGACGTGCTGGCCCGCATGGGCTGCCGCACCTGGGGCGACGTGGCGGCGCTGCCGCGCGGCGGGCTGTCGCGGCGCTTCGGTGCGGCGCTGCGCGAGGCGCTCGACATGGCCTGGGGTCTGCGCCCCGAGCGCCACAGCTGGCTCACGCTGCCCGACAGCTTCGAGCAGAAGCTGGAACTGCCCGCGCTGGCCGAGAACGCGCACGAGCTGATGTGGTCGGCCAACCGGCTGCTGGCGGCGCTGCAGGTCTGGCTTCGGGTGCGCCAGCGCGGCGCGCTGGCGCTCGAACTGGAATGGACGCTCGACCTCAAGCGCTACAACGGCGTCGACCTGCCGCCGCACCAGCACATCACCGTGCGCACGGCCGAGCCCACGCAGGACATGGCGCACCTGCGCCGCCTGATGAGCGAGCGGCTCGCGCTCACCCAACTGGCCGCGCCCGCGAGTTGGTTGCGTCTGCGTTCCATCGAGACCACGCCCTGGGCCGGCGCCAGCACCAGCTTCCTGCCCGAGGACAACCGCAAGGGCGACAAGCTGCACGAGCTGGTCGAGCGGCTCAGCGCCCGGCTGGGCCCGCGCGAAGTGCTGGTGCCGGTGGCGCAGGCCGATCACCGGCCCGAAGGCATGCAGGGTTGGCAGCCGGCGTTGCGCAAAAGTGCTTCGCTGGTGAAGCCGAAGCCTGCGAAGGATGCGAACGGGACGGCACAGCAGCCCGATGCGCTGTTCCCGCCCTGGCTGCTGCGCGAGCCCTTGCCGCTGGAAATGCGTGACGGTCATCCGTGCTACCAGGGCAAGTTGCGCAGCCTGGTCGGTCCGCAGAAGCTCGAAGCCGGTTGGTGGGGGGACCGTGGCGGCGACGAGGGCGGCCACCCGGCGGTGCGCGACTACTACGTGGCCGAGAGCCCCGAGGCGGGGCTGGTGTGGGTCTTCAGGGAGCGGCCATCGGGCTGTTTCGCCGCCGGCGACGTGCGCTGGTTCCTGCAAGGCCTGTATGCCTGAACTCACCGACAAGCAGATGCAGGCCAGGCGGCCGCCGCGGCTGCAGGCGTTGCCCGTGCGGCAGCCTACGCCTGCGCGCGGCCTGCCCGACTATGCCGAGTTGCATTGCCTGAGCAACTTCAGCTTCCAGCGCGGCGCCTCCAAGCCCGAGGAACTGGTCACGCAGGCCTACCACCTCGGCTACAAGGCGCTGGCCATCACCGACGAATGCTCGGTGGCGGGCATCGTGCGGGCGCATGTCGCACTGCGTGAGCATCCCGCGGCCATGGACGAGTGGGAGCGCGAGCACCCGAACGAGCCGCCGATCACGCGCAACCCCGAGTTCCGGCTGCTCTTCGGCAGCGAGTTCCGCTTCGAGCGCTTCCGGCTGGTGGCGATCGCGCACGACCTCGAAGGCTGGGGCAACCTCTGCGAATTCATCACCGCGGCGCGCACCGCCGAGGCGCCCAAGGGCGAGTACCAGGTGAGCTGGGACGGCAGCGATGTCGCGTCGCTGCAGCACTGCGAGATCCTGCTGGCGCCGCACCACGCACCGGGCGGCGCGATGGATGTTGCGGCGATGTGCGCCGACGTGGCCGCCGCCCGCGCGCTGTACGGCGAACACCTGTGGATCGCGGTCGAACTGCTCAACGAACTCGACGACGACCTGTGGTTCATGACGCTCGACCAGGTGGGCGAGACCACGGGCGTGCCCCTGGTCGCAGCCGGCGACGTGCACATGCACAAGCGCTCGCGCAAGCCGCTGCAGGACGTGGTGACCGCCATCCGCGAAGGCAAACCGGTGGCCGACTGCGGCTTCGCGCTGCAGGGCAATGCCGAGCGCCACCTGCGCTCGCGCATCCGGCTGTCGAATCTCTACCCGGACGACCTGCTGGCGAACACGCTGACGGTGATGGACCGCTGCCGTTTCGACCCCGACGACATCAAGAAGCACTACGCATACCCGCTGGAGCTGCTGGGCAACGGCGAGACGCCGGCGCAGACGCTGGTGCGCAAGACCTGGGAGGGCGCGCGCACGCGTTATCCGAAGGGCATTCCGAACAAGGTGCGCGCCCAGGTGGAGAAGGAACTGCAGCTCATCGCCGAGCTGCACTATGAAATGTTCTTCCTCACCGTCGAAGACATCGTGCGCTTCGCGCGGGAACGCCAGATTCTGTGCCAGGGCCGTGGCTCGTCGGCCAACTCGGCGGTCTGCTATTGCCTCGGCATCACGGCGATCAACCCCGACGACGGCAACCTGCTGTTCGAGCGCTTCCTGAGCCGCGAGCGCAACGAGCCGCCCGACATCGACGTCGACTTCGAGCACCAGCGCCGCGAGGAGGTCATCCAGTACATCTACGAAAAATACGGCCGCGACCGCGCCGCCATCGCGGCCGTGGTCATCTGCTACCGCTCCCGCAGCGCCTTGCGCGACGTGGGCAAGGCGATGGGCGTGGACGAGCGGCTGGTCGACGAGTTCGCGAAAGACCATTACTGGTTCGACCAGACCGTGCTGGTGGACCGCCTCGAAGAAGCGATGGCGCGCTCTGGCGTGCGCGAAAGTCTCCAAAAGCTGCAGCTGTGGCTCGAACTCACGGGCGCGCTCAAGGGATTCCCTCGCCACCTGAGCCAGCACGTCGGCGGCTTCGTGCTCACGCAGACAAAGCTCACGCGTCTGGTGCCGGTTGAGAAGGCGTCGATGGCGAATCGCTCCGTCATCCAGTGGGAGAAGGACGACCTCGAAGCCATGGGCATGCTCAAGGTCGACGTGCTGGCGCTCGGCATGCTGAGCGCCATCCGCCGCGGGCTCGACTTCATGAACCGGTGGCGCAGCACGACCGTCGAGATGCACCAGATCCCGAACGACGACCCGAAGGTCTACGACATGATCTGCGCGGCAGACACCATCGGCGTGTTCCAGATCGAGAGCCGCGCGCAGATGTCGATGCTGCCGCGCCTGCAGCCGCGCGTGTACTACGACCTGGTGATCGAGGTCGCCATCGTGCGGCCGGGGCCGATCCAGGGCGGCATGGTGCATCCGTACCTGAAGAACCGCGAGAAGCTGCGCAACAACGAAGAGATCGTGTACCGCTACCCGAAGCTCAAGGAGGCGCTCGGGCGCACCCTGGGCGTGCCGATCTTCCAGGAGCAGGTGATGCAGATCGCCATGATCGCGGCCCGATTCACGCCCGACCAGGCCGACCGCCTGCGCCGCGCGATGGCGGCGTGGAAGCGCAGCGGTGGCATCGACAAGTTCGAGGGCAAGTTGATCGACGGCATGGTCGACAACGGCTACGACCGCTACTTCGCCGAAGCCATCTTCAAGCAGATCGAAGGCTTCGGCGAATACGGCTTCCCCGAGAGCCACGCGGCCAGCTTCGCGCTGCTGGTGGTCGTGAGCAGCTGGCTCAAGTGCCACGAGCCGGCCTGCTTCCTCGCGGCCATGCTCGATTCGCAGCCCATGGGCTTCTATTCGGCGTCGCAACTGGTGCAGGATGCGCGCCGCCATGGCGTAGAGGTGCGACCGGTCGACGTCACGGTGAGCGACTTGCACAGCA
>CALRYR010000484.1:0-3841 GCA_943372425.1 Variovorax sp. YR752
GTGCGCGAGTTCGGCGGTGGCGTCGGCGATGCGGCTTTCCAGCAGGCGACGGCTTTCGGCCAGCGCGCCGGCCGCCTGGTTGAAGCCTTTCTGCAGGCGCCGCACCTCGGCCGTGCCCTCGACCGCGACGCTGACCTCCTCGCCCGCGCCCAGGCGGTCGACCGCCTCGCCGAGCGCGCCGATGGGTGCGCTGATGCGCCGCGCCGCCCACCAGCCCGACAGGCCCACGCCGAACAGCGCCGCCGCCAGCACCAGGCTCACGTTGATGCCGACCGAGCGGCGCGCGCGCTCCACCGCGTCGAGGCTGATCTCGACCATCACCTGCCCGGCGCGGCGGCCACCTTCGGCCGGCACCGGCACCACCACCTGCAGCCCCTCGGTGCGGGCGCGGTCGGTGGTTTCGGAATTGGCGACGATCTCGCCGTCGTCCGACCAGATCTGCACCTGCTGCACATGGGGCTGGTAGATGCCGGACTGGGCGATGCGCAGCAGCGCCCGCCGGTCCATCTGCATCAGCGGGGCCTGGGCCACGGTGGCGACCTGCAGGGCCACCGTCCGTGCGTTGGCGCGCATCAGTTCGGTCACGTTGTCGAGGTGCTGGCGGGTGAGCACGGCGATCGCGGCCAGCGTCGCGACGGTGGCCGGCAGCACCGCCAGCAGGATGAGCTGCTGCGCCAGCGACAGCCGCCCCAGGCAGTGCAGCACGCGCCGATGCCACGGCGGCGGGCGCCGATCACCCGGGGAGGGTGGGGTGGTCACGGGATGAACGGCGGCCATGGCGTAGTGAAAAAGGTCACGAATCTGCCGCAGAGTTGGTTTCTAATTGTGTTCCTGACACCCTGCCCTGACCAGTCCGCCGTTTGGCGGACCCGTCGCCCGTCCCGATGTCTGCCGACTTCCTCCGCTTCACGACCCCCATGGGCCGCCGCGACGGCTCGCCGTTGCTTTGGCGCGCGCTTTTCGGCCTTCTGCTGGGGCTGGTGTGCCACGCGGGGGCCTGGGCCCAGGTCGGCCCTGCGGCGGCGCCACTGCGCTTCGGCATCCTGCCGCTGGGCGGTGCCTTCGAATCGCGCAACGACTGGGACCCGGTGCTGGCCGACCTCAGCCGCGCGGTCGGTCGGCCGGTGAGCGTGCTGTCGGTGACCTCGTACGAGGCGCTTGAGCAGGCCATCCAGCGCAACGAAGTCGACATGGCGTTCCTGTCGGGCCGCATGGCGCTCGATGCCGTCACTCAGCGTGGCATGCGCGTGGTGGCGCAGGTCACGCGGCATGACGGCCTGCCCGGCTACCGCGCGCTGCTGCTGACGCGCAAGACCGGCGCCTTCACCACGCTCAAGCGCCTGCTGGCCGAGCCGGAGCGCTGGCGCCTGGCGCGCGGCGAGAGCCGCTCGGTGTCGGGCTTCATCGTGCCGCAGCTGCAACTCTTCCTGCCGAACAACATCGCGATGGAAACGCGCTTCCTGAGCGAGGTGGTGGGCACCCACCAGTTCACCGCACTGGCCGTCGCCAACGGCGAGGCCGATGTCGCCACCAACAACACTGCGGACTTCGAGCGCTTCCGGCAGCAGTTCCCGACGGAGGCCGGTCGGCTGCAGGTGATCTGGGAATCGGAGCTCATCCCGCACGCGCAGATCGTCGTGCGGCGGGACGACCCACCCGAGTTTCGGCGCAAGGTGCAGGCTTTCCTGGTCGACTACGCCCGCAGCAAGGGGCCGCGCGGCGACACCGAACGCACCTACCTGAAGGCCCTGCACGACCTGGCCGGTTTCGTGGCGGCCGACAACAGCTCGCTGCTGCCGGCGGCGACGCTGGCCTATCAGCTGGCCAAGCAGAACGCGAACACCGCGCAGTGGGTCAACGACGCGGCCCGGCAGGCGCGTTTGCAGCGCATCGAGAGCAGCTATGCCGAGCAGCGGGACGTCTTGCGTGCCGACCGCTAGCGGGCCGGTGTCGCGCAGCCTGTCGTCCCGGCGCCTCGTCCTGTGGCGATGCGCCGCAGCGCTGCCGTTGGCCTGGAGCAGTGCGGCCTGGGCGCAGGCCGGGGCACGCCAACGCCCGTTGTCGCCGCCGCCGATGCGCTTCGGCATCCTGCCGCTCGGCGGCGCGGTCGAATCGCGCGACCGGTGGGCGCCGCTGCTGGCCGACATGGCGCGCGACATCGGTCGGCCGGTGACGGGGCTGTCGGTGACCTCGTACGAGTCGCTCGGCCAGGCGATCGCGCGCGACGAGGTCGACATCGCCATGCTCACCGCCAAGATGGCGCTCGACACCGTCACGCAAGGGCGCATGCGGGTGCTGGCCGAGGTGCGCCGGCACCCGGGCGACACCGAGCACCGCGCCGTGCTGCTGGTGCGCAAGGGCGGCGCGCTCGTCAACCTCGCCGACCTGCTGGCCGCCCCCGGCCGCTGGCGCCTGGCCCGCGGCGACAGCCGTTCGGTGTCGGGCTTCATCCTGCCGCAGGTGGAGCTGTTCCTGCCGAACCGCATCGCCATCGAGACGGCGTTCCGCAGCGAACTGGTCGACACGCACCAAGCCACCGCCCTGGCCGTGGCCAATGGCGACGCCGACGTCGCGACCAACAACACCACCGACCTGGAGCGCTTCCGCGAGCAGTTCCCGGTCGAGGCCGCGCGACTGCAGGTGATCTGGACATCGACCCCCACGCCGCCCGCGCAGATCGTGTTGCGGCGAGACGCACCGCCCCCACTCCGCCAGCGCTTGCAGGCCTTTCTGGCGGGCTACGGCCAGGCCGTCGGGCCGCGGGGCGACGCGGAGCGCGCCGTGCTCCAGTCCCTGCGCACAGCGCTCGGCTACGTGATCAAGGACGACAGTGCGCTGCTGCCTGCCGCGGAGCTGGAATATCGACTGGCATGGCAGCGCGCCATGAACGCCGCCTGGGTGAACGAGGGTGCGAAGCAGGCGCGGCTGCAGCGCATCGAGCAGGAGCATGCGCGGCAGGTGGAGGTGCTGAGGGGGGGAGGGTGGGGCGGGCCTAAAAGCAAAGTGCGAACCAAAGAATTCAACGCTGTCCGCGCGCGAATGCAACTAATTCACAATCGGTGGAAAAATTTAGGCATAGACCTTTCAGGCAAGAGTTTGTGACAATTACTCCACAGGTGTAACTGGAAAATTCAGCGGGTGCGACGTTTGTCGCTTTTTCGTCCCCCGCAATGCCGTCGCAATATCCGTCCGTTTCTTGTGCTCGCCATGGCGTTCTTCGCCGAATCCCGGCAACCTTTGCTCTCCTGACGGTCGTCAGCGGGGTCGCAGCCCAGACGGCCTCGTCAGCCCCCCAACCCTTCATCGAAGAGCAGCGCCAGCAGGACCGTGAACGTGCCCTGCGCGAGCAGCAAGAGCGGGCTGTCGATGTGCGTTTGCCTTCCGCCGCCGAGCGTGCTGTCGGCCGCCTGCCCGAGTCCGAGGCCCCGTGCTTTCGCATCGACCGCCTGGTGCTCGAAGGCGAGCGCGCTGACGACTTCCAGTGGCTCCTGCGTGAAGCTGCCGGCCAGCAGAGCGACGACACACCCCTCGGCCGTTGCCTGGGCACCCAAGGCGTCAACACCGTCATCGAGCGCCTGCAACAGGCGCTGATCGTTCAGGGCTGGGTCACCAGTCGCGTGCTCGCGGCACCGCAGGACCTGGCCACCGGCACCTTGCGCCTGACCCTCGTGCCCGGTCGCATCGCCGCCGTCCGTTTCGCTGAAGGGACAACCGACCGCACCAGCCTGCGCACCGCCATCCCGGTCACGCCCGGCGACCTGCTGAACCTGCGCGACATCGAACAGGGCCTGGAGAACCTCAAGCGCCTGCCCACGGCCGAGGCCGACATCCAGATCGAACC
>CALRYR010000485.1:0-3834 GCA_943372425.1 Variovorax sp. YR752
TGGGACGCACACCCCTACTTCCAGCAGATCCGCGGCGCCGAAGTGTCGGCGCATTTCTATGTGCGGCGCGACGGCACGCTCTGGCAGTTCGTGAGCTGCGACGCGCGCGCCTGGCACGCCGGCGCGTCGGCCTGGCGAGGCCGCGGCAATTGCAACGACGACTCCATCGGCATCGAGCTCGAAGGCCTCGAGGGCGACACCTTCGAAGCGGCGCAATACGCCACCCTCGCCACGCTCTGCCCGGCGATCACGCAGCGCTACCCGATCGACTTCATCGCCGGCCACGAGCACATCGCGCCGGGACGCAAGCACGACCCGGGCGCGGGCTTCCGGTGGGCCCGCCTGCAGGCCGACACCGGGTGGCCGGACGCCATGTTTCCGCCACCGGCCGCGGCCCGCTAGAAATTTTCAATCGAGGGCCGGTGGTCGATGCCTGGCCGACCGACCGGCGTGCGACGCGAAGCCGTCAGCGGATGCCCAGCAACCATGCGGGTTTCAAGCCCAAATCCGTTCGGAAAGTGCATCGCTGCTCGCTTCGGTAGAAACGATGCAGTCGCCATGCGGCATTTCGACGGCCCCGTACCTAGCGCGAAAGTTTTCACCGGCCTTGATTCGCGTGAAAAACACTACATCTAGTGATTGTGACCCTGCCGCACACTAGATATAGTGTGCTGCCCGGCCGACTTCCTCCAAGATTCCCCGGCCGCCTGCGCCGGACGCCGCTTCCGCCGCACCTTCCCCCAACAAGAATTTGCCAACAGAGGACCGAATGCAAACCGCCCTGAACCAACCGTCCGCCACCACCCGCGCCACGCCCTCGCCCACCGTCGGTACGACGGCCCGCGACACCGCCGGCTCGCCTGCCGGCAGCGCCCTCGCGCACTACCAGATCATCCGCCGCAACGGCGCCGTGGTGCCCTTCGAGCCGAACAAGATCGCCATCGCGATGATGAAGGCCTTCCTGGCGGTGCACGGCACGCAGGGCGCGGCATCGGCCAGCGTGCGCGAGACGGTCGACACGCTGACGCAGGCCGTGGTGCGCGCCATGGTGCGTTCGCGTCCGGGCGGCGGCACCTTCCACATCGAGGACGTGCAGGACCAGGTCGAGCTCGGCCTGATGCGCGGCGGGCACCACGAGATCGCCCGCGCCAATGTGCTCTACCGCGAACGCCGCACGCAGGAACGTTCCAAGCAGGTCGCGCAGGAAACGC
Organism: Variovorax sp. YR752; assembly: GCA_943372425.1. Lineage (GTDB taxonomy): Bacteria > Pseudomonadota > Gammaproteobacteria > Burkholderiales > Burkholderiaceae_C > Variovorax. The sequence continues at coordinate 1,212 of CALRYR010000485.1, forward strand.
CCGCAGCGCCCACGTTGCATGTGCTGGACCGCGGCGAGCGCGTCGCCCTCGACCTGAACGAACTCAAGGGCCTGATCGAATCGGCCTGCGAAGGCCTCGGCGACAGCATCACGGCCGCCCCGATCCAGGCCGAGACGATGCGCAACCTGTACGACGGCGTGCCGCTCGACGAGGTCTACAAGGCCTCGATCCTGGCCGCGCGCACGCTGATCGAGAAGGACCCCGACTACACCTTCGCCACCGCCCGCCTTCTGCTGCACACGATCTTCAAGGAGATCATCGGCCGCGAAGTGATGCCCGCCGAGCGCTCGCAAGCCTATGTCGACTACTTCCCGCAGTTCATCAAGAAGGGCGTCGACAACGACCTGCTCGACGAGAAGCTGCTGCAGTTCGACCTGCCGCGCCTGGGCGCCGCACTGAAGGCCGAACGCGATAACCAGTTCGACTACCTCGGCCTGCAGACCCTGTACGACCGCTACTTCCTGCACGTGCGCAAGACCCGCATCGAGCTGCCGCAGGCCTTCTTCATGCGCGTGGCCATGGGCCTGTCGCTCAACGAAATCGACCGTGAAGCCCGCGCCATCGAGTTCTACGAAGTGCTGTCGTCCTTCGACTTCATGTCGTCGACCCCGACGCTGTTCAACGCCGGCACGCTGCGCTCGCAGCTGTCGAGCTGCTACCTGACGACCGTGCCCGACGACCTCGACGGCATCTATGAATCGATCAAGGAGAACGCGCTGCTGTCGAAATTCGCCGGCGGCCTGGGCAACGACTGGACCCGCGTGCGCGCGCTCGGCTCGCACATCAAGGGCACGAACGGCGAATCGCAAGGCGTCGTCCCCTTCCTCAAGGTCGTGAACGACACGGCCGTGGCCGTGAACCAGGGCGGCAAGCGCAAGGGCGCCGTCTGCACGTACCTCGAAACCTGGCACCTCGACATCGAGGAGTTCCTGGAGCTGCGCAAGAACACCGGCGACGACCGCCGCCGCACGCACGACATGAACACGGCCAACTGGATTCCCGACCTCTTCATGCGCCGGGTGATGGAAAAGGGCAACTGGACGCTGTTCTCGCCGTCGAACGTGCCCGACCTGCACGACCTGTTCGGCGCTGATTTCGAGAAGGCCTACGTGGCCTACGAAGAGAAGGCTTCGCGCGGCGAGATCAAGCCGAGCCGCACGATCCCCGCGAGCGACCTGTGGCGCAAGATGCTCACGATGCTGTTCGAGACCGGCCACCCCTGGATCACGTTCAAGGACGCCTGCAACGTGCGCTCGCCGCAGCAGCACGCCGGCGTGGTGCACTCGTCGAACCTCTGCACCGAGATCACGCTGAACACCAGCGACACCGAAACGGCCGTGTGCAATCTCGGCTCGGTCAACCTGCTGCAGCACTTGAAGGACGGCAAGGTCGACCAGGTCAAGCTCAAGAAGACGATCTCGACGGCGATGCGCATGCTCGACAACGTGATCGACATCAACTACTACGCGGTCAAGAAGGCACGCGACTCGAACCTGCGCCACCGCCCGGTCGGCCTGGGCCTGATGGGCTTCCAGGATTCGCTGTACGAACTGCGCATTCCCTACGCCTCGCAGGAAGCCGTGCAGTTCGCCGACGAGTCGATGGAAGCCATCTGCTACCACGCCTACTGGGCATCGACCGACCTGGCCAAGGAACGCGGCAAGTACTCGAGCTACAAGGGCTCGCTGTGGGACAAGGGCGTGCTGCCGATCGACACGCTCGACCTGCTCGAGAAGGCGCGCGGCGGCTACGTCGAGGTCGACCGCTCGTCGACGCTCGACTGGGACGCGCTGCGTCAGAAGATCAAGGCCGACGGCATGCGCAATTCCAACTGCGTGGCCATCGCGCCGACCGCGACCATCTCGAACATCATCGGCGTCGACGCCTCGATCGAACCCTGCTTCGGCAACCTGTCGGTCAAGTCGAACCTGTCGGGCGAGTTCACCGTGATCAACCACTACCTGGTGCGCGACCTCAAGCGCCTGGGCCTGTGGGACGACGTGATGGTGATGGACCTGAAGCATTTCGACGGTTCGCTGCGCCCCATCGACCGCGTGCCGCAGGACGTGAAGGCGCTCTACGCCACCGCGTTCGAAGTGGAGACCACGTGGCTGGTCGAAGCCGCTTCGCGTCGCCAGAAGTGGATCGACCAGGCGCAGTCGCTGAACATCTACATGGCCGGCGCATCGGGCAAGAAGCTCGACGACACGTACAAGCTCGCATGGCTGCGCGGCCTGAAGACCACCTACTACCTGCGCACGCAGAGCGCGACGCACGCCGAGAAGTCGACCGTGCAATCGGGCCGGCTCAACGCAGTGTCCTCGGGGGGCAGCAACGATGCGCCGAAGATGAGCGCGATCGAGGCCGCCGCTGCAGCCGCGCAAGCGCAGCTCAGCGCGATGCCCGCCACCGACATCGCGTTCTGCGGTGTCGACGACCCGACATGCGAAGCCTGCCAGTGATGTCGGCGTGATGCGAATGTGATTCGCGGCATCGCCCCACAAAATGCGATGCACGCGAACAACATAAGCAAGAGATAATTCGGGCGCGATGTGAGGCTGCACTTTGCAACTCGCATCGTTGCTCACATAATTTGAGCATT
>CALRYR010000486.1:0-3832 GCA_943372425.1 Variovorax sp. YR752
GGGCTTCTCGCTGATGGTCACCGATGAGATCGCAGGCTACATGCTGGTCGGACTGGTCTTTCTGGGAATGCCCGTCGCGCTGGCCAAGGGGGCGCTTTTTCGCGTCGAGCTGGTGCTCAACCGCCTGCCCCGCCGCCCGCGGGCCTGGCTGGAACTGGTGTTCAACCTCCTCTCGCTGGCCTTTACGCTGGTGTTGCTGGTGCAACTGTGGCGCTTTGTGTTCGACACCTGGCAGCGCGGCGTGCGGGCGCCCACCGTGCTGGCGACGCCGCTCTATCTGCCGCAGTCGCTGATGGTCATCGGCACGGCCTCGCTGGTCTGCGTGCTTCTGCTGCACGTCGTCCGGGACATTCGCGCACTGCGCGCGGGCGACAGGCTGGAGGCCGACGATGAGTGAAGTCATGCAGATGGGCGTGGTGGCCGCCATCTTCCTGCTGCTGCTGATGGCGGGCATGTGGATTCCCTTCGCCATCGCGCTCACATCGGTCCTGTACATCGTCATGGCCAGCGGCTGGTCGGGTCTTCAGGGTCTGGGGCTTGTCTCCTGGGGTAGCACCTACAGCTTCACATTGACGGCAATACCGCTGTTCGTGCTGATGGCCGAATTGATGCTCGAAAGCGGCCTGAGCCAGCGCGTGTACCGGGGCATGAGCCAGCTCGTACGGCCGTTGCCGGGCGGACTGCTGCAGACCAACGTGGCGGGTTGCGCGGCCTTCTCGGCCATCAGCGGCTCGTCGGTCGCCACGGCCGCGGCGATCGGCTCGATCGCGATTCCGCAGCTGGAAAGCCGGGGCTACGACAGGCCGCTGGCAGCCGGCACGCTGGTGGCCGGGGGAACGCTCGGCATTCTCATTCCACCCAGCATCGCGATGATCATCTACGGCACGTTCACCGAGACATCGATTGCCAAACTCTTCATGGCCGGCGTTCTGCCCGGACTGGTTCTGTGCGGTCTGTTCACGCTCTACGTAGCGATCCGTTGTCTGATCAATCCAGCGCTGGCGCCGAAGTCGGCACAACCCGAGCGGCAAGCCGTTTTCTCGCGCGAGCTTGCCGGCGACGTGCTCCCGTTCCTGCTGTTGATCCTGCTGGTGCTGGGTGGTTTGTACATGGGACTGACCACCCCGACGGAGGCGGCCGGCGTGGGCGCGGTGCTGGCCTTCATCATCGGCAAGGTCTGGGGCGTGCTGGGATGGCAACAGTTCCGCAGCGCGTTGGTCAAGACCGTCATGGTGAGCGGCACGATCCTCTTCATCGTGTACGCAGCGTATCTTTTCTCGTACGCCATCGGCATGGTGGGCGTGACGGACGAACTGGTGGCGGCCTTGCAGACGTGGGGACTGTCGCCTGGCGAATTTCTCTTGCTGATCATCGTCTTCTACACGCTGCTGGGCATGCTGATGGACAGCATCGGCATGATCGTCATCACCGTCCCCCTGCTGTATCCGATCGTGGTGAGCTATGGCTTCGACCCTGTGTGGTTCGGCGTTCTGCTGGTGGTGTTGATCGAACTGGGCCAAGTCACACCGCCGACCGGACTCAACCTGTTCGTGGTCAAGAGCGTGTCGGGTTTTAGCCTGGGCGAGGTGATCCGGGGGAGCATTCCTTTCTGCTTCCTGTTCTACGTCCTCATCGCCCTCTTGTATGCCTTCCCCGGGCTTGCCCTCTGGCTGCCCGGTGGCGTGAAGTAGGACGCCGCATGTTCACTGCGCCGCCCGTCATCGACGCCGAGGTCATTGCGCGGGTGCCCGATGCGTTGCGCCGGCAAGGCGAGTCTCCGCCCTGGATGCAGGTCCAGCAGCGCGGCCGGCAGGCACACAGTTTCATCGAAGGTCCGGTCTTCGATGAAGCCGGTCGCCTGCTCTTCACCGACATCCCCTACGGGCGCATCTTCGGAATGGATGCAGGGGGCGGCGTCGAACTCCTTTTCGAGTACGACGGCGAGCCGAACGGCATGAAGTGCCTCGGCCCGGGGCGCTTCCTGGTCGCGGACCACAAGCACGGCATCCTGTTGCTGGATTTGCCGGGCCAGCGCATCACGCCCTACTGCGACCGCCCGCTGCTGGAGCGGTTCAAGGGTGTCAACGACCTGCACCTTGCGGGCGACGGCACGCTGTACTTCACCGACCAAGGCCAGACCGGACTGCAGGATCCGACCGGCAGGGTTTACCGCCTCGACATCGACGGGCATCTGCACTGCCTGATGGACAACGTGCCCAGCCCCAACGGCATCGTGCTGGACGCGAGCGGCGAAGCTCTGCTGGTCGCCGTCACCCGGGCCAACCAGGTGTGGCGGCTGCCCCTGCTGCTGGATGGTCGGGTTTCCAAGGTCGGCGTTCACCTGAATCTTTCCGGGGGGGTGGGGCCCGACGGTCTCGCACGCGGGCCCCATGGATGGCTCGCCGTGTGTCATCCGGGGCTTGCGACCGTGTGGATCTTCGACGCGCACGGCGAGCCCCTCTGGCGCATCGTATCGCCGGTCGGCCGCATGACCACCAACTGCGTCTTCGGAGGCCCGGACGGGCACACGCTCTTTATCACCGAGTCGGACACCGGAAGCGTCCTGTCCGCCACCTTGCCGCTGCAAGCCGGCAGTCCCTCCATCCTTTCATCCAGGAGCCTCACCCCATGATTGTGGAAAAAATCCTTCAGCATCCCTGCGGCGTACTGACGCAGGCCCAACGCCTTCAATACTTCCGTGATGGCTATCTGGTCCTCGAAGACTACGTGCCGCAAGCGTGGCTGGAACGGTTGCGCGCCGCCACCGACGACCTGATGAACGAGAGCAGGACTGTCACGGAAACCGACAAGACATTCATCCTCGAGGAGGGCCACAGCGCCGAGAGCCCCCGCCTGCACCGGGTGAGCAGCCCGCAGGACCGACATGCGACCATGTGGGACTTCATGCGCGACTCCGTGATGACCGATTTGGTCGCCGACGTGGTGGGGCCCGATGTGAAATTCCATCATGCCAAGCTCAACATCAAATCCGGGCAAGGTAGCCGAGGCTTTGACTGGCACCAGGACATTCCTGCCTGGCCGCACACTGATTACAGCCCGGTGACCGTCGGGGTCTATATCAATGGTTGCCGGCCGGATCAGGGGCCGTTGTCGTTTTTGCCCGGTACGCACAATGGGCCGTTGCACAGCATGTATGACGACGAGGGAAACTTCGTGGTTCGCATCCGCGAGGAAGAATTGACCTGGGTGACGGAGGAGTTGGTGAAGAGGCCTACGGGTGGGCCAGGAACGACAGTGCTGCTGAACTGCCGCACGATCCACGGCTCCAGCCCCAACCGGTCGGTCGACCCCCGTCTGCTACTGCTGCCCGTGTACTCCTCGGCGGACTCCTTTCCCTACACGCCCAGCCCGATCGGCAGCGTGCACCAAGGAGACATCGTGCGTGGCGAGGCCGCCCGTTTTGCTAGCTTGGACGCGCGCAATTGCGAGTTGCCGCCGGATTGGCGTACTGGCTACAAGACGGTATGGCAGCATAAGAAGCCTGCACGAACGCCCGAGACGCTGGGCATGTGACTTGTGCATCGGGCGTCGCTGGGTTGTTCAAGACGTTGACCGCTTCTTTCGACTGGGGACGGTCGCGCACATAGCGGTCTGTTTTTGCACTGTGTTGGCGCCGGCCGAAAATTGATCCACTACTAACGGTGGTGCGTTTGAGCAACAGAGCAGATTTGTGTAGGGCGGGGGTAAAAATGGGGGTACAAATGGGGGTACAAAAGCTTCTGAGCGTTCAGAAAACCAAGGTTTGATGAGGTGTGTAGCCGATCTTTAGATCGGTTTCACACGACAGTTAGGAAAAGCCGGTTAGCAAACG
>CALRYR010000487.1:0-3831 GCA_943372425.1 Variovorax sp. YR752
ATGGCGCGCCTCGACGCCGCCGCGGATGCGCTCGCGGCCACGCCACTCGGCGCGCTGCCGGTGTTGCGCCTGCCGCAGGTGTGCTTCGATGCGCCGCCCGCCGTGGCCGTGGCGCCGTCGATGGCGGGCCGCACGGTGGCGATCGCGCACGACGCCGCCTTTGCCTTCGTCTACCCGGCCAATCTCGACACGCTGCGTGCCCTCGGCGCCACGCTCGAATTCTTCTCGCCCCTGGCCGGCGATGCGCTGCCGGCCTGCGATGCCGTCTGGCTGCCCGGTGGCTACCCGGAGCTTCATGCGGCCACGCTTTCGGGCTGCACGCCACTGCGCGATGCGCTGGCCGCGCACGCGGCGGCCGGCCGGCCGATCTGGGCCGAGTGCGGCGGCATGATGGCGCTGTTCGACACGCTGGTCACGGCGGATAGTCAATCGCACACGATGTGGGGCCTGCTGCCCGGCCGCGTCACGATGCAGAAGCGGCTGGCCGGCCTCGGCCCGCAGCGCCTGGCCCTCGACGGTCGCGAACTGCGCGGCCACACCTTCCACTATTCCCGTTGCGAGACGGCGCAGGCGCCAGCCGCGCGCACGGTGCGGCCCGGTGTCTCGCCCTCGGGCGCCAGGGCGGGCGACGGCGAAGCGATCCATGTGCAAGGATCGGTGCGCGGCAGCTATTTCCACGCCTGGTTCGCCTCGAGCCCCGAGGCCACGGCCCAACTCTTCGACGCGGCGCCGCTGCGCTTCGGTCCTGTCTGACCATGCCTGAACGTCACTTCATCCTCGGCGGCCAGAAGAGCGGCAAGTCGCGCAGCGCCGAGCTGCAGGCGGCCGGCTGGCTCTCGGCTGCAACCACGCAACGCGCCGTGCTGATCGCCACGGCCACCGCGTGGGACGACGAGATGCGCGCGCGCATCGCCCGTCACCAGGTCGACCGTGCCGCTCGCGTGCCCGGTTTGCGCACCGTCGAAGAGCCATTGGCGCTCGCGCAGACGCTGGCGGCGCACAGCGCACCCGACACGATGGTCGTCATCGACTGCCTCACGCTGTGGCTCACGAACCTCTTGATGCCCATGGAAGGCGCCACCCACGATGCACGGTCGGCCGTCGCTGGCCTGTGCGCCGCGCTGCGCGATGCGCGTGGCCCCGTCGTGCTGGTCGGCAACGAGATCGGGCTGGGCGTGATCCCGCTGGGCCGCGAGGTGCGCGCCTTCGTCGATGCGCTGGGCCAGCTCAACCAGGCCGTGGCCGCGGCTTGCGACCGTGTCACGCTGATGGCGGCAGGCCTGCCGCTCACCTTGAAGGAATCTGCATGACTGTCTTTCTGCGCGCGCTGCTGGCTTGCGGCGCGGCCTTGGTCTTCGGCCAGGCCGCCCACGCGTTCCAGGTGACCGACGAGCGCGGTGTCGTGGTCGACCTGCCGACCCCGCCGCAGCGCATCGTCACGCTGCTGCCCTCGCTGACCGAAGCGGTGTGCGAGATGAGGGCTTGCGCTCGGCTGGTCGGTGTCGATCGCTATTCCAATTCGCCTGCGCCGGTGCGTGCGCTGCCGCAGGTCGGCGGCGGGCTCGACCCGAACGTGGAGGCCATCGTCGCGCTGCGGCCCGACGCGGTGCTGCTGGCGAAGTCGTCGCGCGTCACGCAGCGGCTCGAAGCGCTCGGCCTGAAGGTGCTGGTGCTGGAGCCCAAGAGCCATGCCGATGTGCAGCGCGTGCTCACCAAGCTCGACGAGGTGCTGGGCACGCACGAGGCGCCGCGCGTCTGGCGGGTGATCGACGCCAGCGTGTCGGCGGCAGCGCAGTCGGTGCCGCCGTCGGCGCGGGCGATGCGCGTCTACTTCGAGGTGAACAACGGCCCCTACGCGGCCGGCGAAACCTCCTTCATCGGCGAGACGCTGACGCGCCTGGGCGTGCGCAACATCGTGCCGGCGTCGCTCGGGCCCTTCCCCAAGATCAATCCGGAGTACGTGGTGCGCGCGAATCCCGACGTGATCATGGTGGGCGAACGCAGCGCCACGGGGATGGAGCAGCGGCCGGGCTGGGCCGGCATCCGCGCGGTGCGCGAAGGGCGCGTCTGCCGCTTCACGGCCGCCGAGTCCGACGTGCTGGTCCGGCCCGGCCCGCGCATGGGCGAGGCCGCACGGCTGATGGCGAAGTGCCTCGCCGACAAGGCGCCATGAAGCCGCAACGACGTCGCGCGCCGCTCGTAGCGCTGGTCTTGCTGGTGTTGTCGGCCGCTGCACTGCTGTTCGGCCTGGGCATCGGCAGCACCGGCTTCGAGAGCGTGCTGGCGGCACGGCACGACCCGATCGCGCTGCAGATCGTCTGGGACATCCGGCTGCCGCGCACGCTCGGTGCCTGGCTGGCCGGTGGTCTGCTCGGGCTGGCGGGCGCGGTGGCGCAGGGCCTGTTCCGCAATCCGCTGGCCGATCCGTACCTGCTGGGCAGCGCCTCGGGCGCGGCGCTCGGCGTCGCGGTGGCGCTGCTGCTCTTCGGCGCGTCGCCCAGCACCACGCAATGGGTCGTGCGGCTGGGGCTGACCGGCGCGGCCTTCGTGGGCGCCGTGGTCGCGGTGCTGCTCACGCTGGCCCTCGCGCGCGGCGTGCAGCAGACCCTGCGCCTGCTGCTGGCCGGCGTCATCGTCGGCGTGGTGCTGGGCGCGGTGAAGGACCTCATCACCATCCAGTCGGCCGACATCCTGGTCGCGCTCACCGGCTTCATGCTGGGCAGCACCGGCCTGGTCGGCTGGAGCGCCTGTGCGCTGATGGCGGTCTTCGGCGCCGGTTGCCTGCTGCTGGGCTGGGCGCTCGCGCCGGTGCTCGACGGCCTGGCGCTCGGCGAGTCGACCGCCGCCAGCCTGGGCCTGCCGCTGGGTGCGATGCGCGCGGCTCTGGTCGCGGTGCTGGCACTGGCCACCGGCGCGGCGGTCGCGCAGACCGGGCTGATCGCCTTCGTCGGCCTGGCCGCGCCGCATCTGGTTCGCTCGGTCGTCAAGACGACGCATGCCTGGCTGCTGGTGCTGTCGACGCTCATGGGCGGCCTGTTGCTGATGACGGCCGACCTCGGCGCGCGCTGGCTGATCGCACCGCAGGAACTGCCGGTCGGCGTGCTGACCGCGGTGCTGGGCGGCAGCTACTTGCTGTGGCTGATGCATCGCCGTAGCGTGCGAGGTACTTCATGACCGCACGGGCACCCGCGCTGCAGTGCGAGCGTGTGCAGGCCTCGCTCGGCCAGACGGTCGTGCTGCACGGCATCGACCTCGACGTGCCAGCCGGCCGATGGACCGCCATCGTCGGCCCCAACGGCGCGGGCAAGTCGACGCTGCTGCGCGTGATGGCCGGCCTGCTGCCGCACGAGGGCGCGGTGCGGCTGTTCGGCCAATCGCTGGCGCGCATGCCCGGTCGCGCCCGTGCGCAACGGCTGGCCTGGCTGGGGCAGGGCGGGGCGGGCGAGGGCAGTGCCGACGACCTGCTGGTCTACGACGTCGCCATGCTCGGCCGCCTGCCGCACCAGCGCTGGCTGGCGGCCCCGAGCGCGGCCGACCATGCCGCGGTCGAGCGCGCGCTGCGCAGCACGCAGGCCTGGGACTGGCGCGAACGGCCGCTCGGCCAGCTCTCCGGTGGCGAGCGACAGCGCGTGCTGCTGGCACGCGCGCTGGCGGTCGAGGCCGAGGTGCTGCTGATGGACGAGCCGCTGGCCAACCTCGACCCGCCGCACCAGGCCGACTGGATGCACACGGTGCGCGCGCTGGTGGCCCAGGGCCGCACGGTCGTCAGCGTGCTGCACGAACTCTCGATGGCACTCGCGGCCGACACCGTGGCGGTGATGGCCGAGGGCC
>CALRYR010000488.1:0-3829 GCA_943372425.1 Variovorax sp. YR752
AGCCGTGGCCGCATCGAAGCGGCGTGCCGCGGCATAGATGCGGGTGTGCAGCGCGATGGTCTTGCTGGCGCGATCGCCGCCGGTCTGCGCGCCGCACGCATCGAGCCGCGCCAGCTTCGCCGGATCGAGGAAGCCCAGGCACGCATCCGTCGGCGTGATGAGGAAGCCGTCGTCGAGCCGCACGCTGATGTTGCCCGCTGTGGCATGCACGTAGCCGCGCTCGAACAGGCTGCGCCCGACGCGGCAGATCTCGTCGCGGGCATCGCTCTCCGTCATGCGAGAACCTTGAAGGCCTTGGTGAAGAAGTCGTCCGCCCCGAAGTTGCCGGATTTCAGCGTGAGGTGCACACCCGCGCCCCCGGCCGCTTCGGCCAGCGCATGGCACCACGGCACGCCCGGGTCGATCTGCGGGCCGATCTGCATCTGCGTGACGCCCAGCGCCTGCACGCAGGCGCCCGAGGTTTCGCCGCCGGCCACGACCAGTTGGCGCACGCCGAGCGCGACCAGGCCGCGCGCGATGGCGGCGATGGTGCGCTCGACCATCGCGCCGGCTTCCTCGACGCCGAGGCGGCCCTGCACCGACTTCACGGCGCTGGTCTCGGCTGTCGAGTAGACGAGCACCGGGCCGTCCTTGAGCAACGGTGCAGCCCAGGCCAGCGCCTCAGCGGCGACGTCGATGCCGGACGCGATGCGCAGCGGATCGATCGCCATCGCAGGCCGACCGGTCTGGATGAAGTTCATCACCTGGCGGTTGGTCGCGATCGAGCAGCTGCCCGAGACGACGGCGGTCAGACCTTCGGCTGCAGGCAGCGCACTGGCCTGCGACGACGGCGCAATGCCGAAGTTGGCCGGCAGCCCGATCGCCACGCCCGAGCCGGCCGTGACCAGCGGCATCGCCGCCAGCGCCGGGCCGAGGCGCAGCAGGTCGTCGTTCGACACCGCGTCGACCACGGCCATGCTCACGCCGTCGGCGCGCAGTTCGGCGATGCGTTCACGCACCGCGTCGGCGCCGCGCGCCACCACGGTGTGGTCGATCAGCCCGACCTGGCGCGTCGTCTGCGCCTGCAGCACCCGCACCAGGTTCGGGTCGGTCATCGGCGTGAGCGGATGGTTCTGCATGCCGCTCTCGTTCAGCAGCACGTCGCCGACGAAGAGATAGCCCTTGAACACGGTGCGCTTGTTGTCGGGGAAGGCGGGGGTGGCGATGGTGAAGTCGCTGCCCAGCGCGTCCATCAGCGCCTCGGTCACCGGGCCGATGTTGCCGGCGGCCGTGCTGTCGAAGGTCGAGCAGTACTTGAAGTAGATCTGCTGCGCGCCCTGCGCCTGCAGCCACTTCATCGCATCGAGCGATTGCGCGATGGCGTCTGCCGGCGCGATGGTGCGCGACTTGAGCGCCACCACCACGGCATCGACATCGGCCGCCAGCGGGCCACTCGGCACGCCGATGGTCTGCACCACGCGCATGCCGGCACGCACCAGGTTGTTGGCGAGATCGGTTGCGCCGGTGAAGTCGTCGGCGATGCAGCCGAGCACCATCTTGCTCATGCCGCGCCATCCTTCTTCTTGGGCAGTTCGATGCCCGGGAAGATCTTGATGACGGCGCTGTCGTCTTCCTTCGCGAAGCCCGCGGTCGAGGCCTGCATGAACATCTGGTGCGCGGTCGATGCCAGCGGCAGCGGGAATTTGCTGGCGCGTGCCGTGTCGAGCACCAGGCCCAGGTCCTTCACGAAGATGTCGACGGCCGACAGCGGCGTGTAGTCGGCGGCCAGCACGTGGGCCATGCGGTTCTCGAACATCCAGCTGTTGCCGGCGCTGTTCGTGATCACTTCATAGAGCGCGGCAGCGTCCACGCCTTCGCGCAGGCCGAGCGCCATGGCTTCGGCTGCGGCGGCGATGTGCACGCCGGCCAGCAGCTGGTTGATGATCTTCACCTTGCTGCCGGCGCCCGCGCCGTCGCCCAGGCGGTAGACCTTGCCGGCCATCGCGTCGAGCACCGCGTCGGCCGCGGCATAGGCCGCCGGCTTGGCCGAGGTCATCATCGTCATCTGGCCCGAGGCGGCCTTGGCGGCGCCGCCGGAAATGGGGCCATCGACGTAGTTCACGCCCTGTTCGGCCAGGCGCGTTTCGAGCGCGATCGACCAGTTCGGGTCGACCGTCGAGCACATCACGAAGGTGCTGCCGGCCGGCATGGCGGCGGCGGCACCGTTCTCGCCGAACAGCACCGATTCGGTCTGCGCCGCGTTCACCACGACTGACACCAGCACCGGGCAGGCGGCGGCCAGGGCCGCGGGCGATGCGCAGGCCACGCCGCCGTCTTTCGCGAATTCATCCGCCGCGCCGGGACGCACGTCGCACACATGCACGTTGAAGCCGTTGTTGCGCAGGGTCTTGGCAATGCCCAGGCCCATGGCGCCGAGCCCGATCACGCCGACATTTTTGGAGGTCATGCTGGATTGTTTCTCTGGAAGGAGGAAGAAGGAAGGATCAAGGCGTGTGGCGCGGGAAAACCCCGGTCAGGCGACCAGCGCCCACAGCGCCGCCGTCATCAGGAACCCGGCCACGCCGAGCACGGTGGTCAGCACCGTCCAGCTGCGCAGGCCGTCGGCCACGCTCAGGCCGAGGTAGCGGGTCACGATCCAGAAGCCCGAATCGTTGACGTGCGACAGGCCCAGACCGCCGAAGCCGATGGCCACGGCGAGCAGCGCGACCTGCAGGGCGCTGTAGCCGCCCGCGACGACGGCTTCTGCCAGCAGGCCGCAGGTGGTCAGGATGGCGACGGTGGCCGAGCCCTGCGCAGCGCGCAGCGCCAGCGAGATGACGAAGGCCGCGAGGATCAGCGGCAGATGCGCCGCCGTGATGCTCTGCGACAGCGCCGCGCCGATGCCGGTGGCGGTCAGCACCTTGGCGAATACGCCGCCCGCGCCGGTCACGAGAATCACGGTGGCCGCCGGTGGCAAGGCCGATTCCATGACTTCGTTGGTGTGCGTCTTCGACCAGCCCTGGCGCTTGGCGATCATCACGAAGGCCAGGCCGATGGCGACCATCAGCGCGAAGATCGGCGAACCGATGAAGCCCAGAACGTTGCGCAGCGGGTCGCCCTTGGGCAGCAGCGTCGAGCCGGTCGTGCCGATCATGATGAGCAGCAGCGGGACGATGATCAGCGTGAGCACCACGCCCACGCCCGGGGATTGCAGCTTCTGGCGGGCCGACGCGTCCGCGCCCGCGTCGAAGGCGGCGAACTGCTCGGCGGTGGTCGGCAGCATCGCGTAGCGCTTGCGGTTGAGCCAGCGCGAGACGAACTGCGACAGCACCGCCAGCACCAGGCAGATGCCCAGGCCGATCAGCGTGATCCAGCCGATGTCGGCCTTCAGCACGGCGGCGCCGCCCACGATGCCCGGATGCGGCGGCACCACCACGTGGGTGGCCAGCATGATGCCCGCCACCGGCAGGCCGAACTTGACGGGGTCGACCTTGGCGGCCTTGCAGAAGCCGTAAATGATCGGCACCAGGATGATGAAGCCCACGTCGAAGAAGACGGGGATCGAGAGCACCAGCGCGGCGGCAGTGAGCGCCGCCGGCACCCGCTTGGGGCCGAGCCATTCGGTGAAGCGGTGCGCCATGCTGCCCGCGCCGCCGGAGACTTCGATCATCCGGCCCAGCATCGCGCCCAGTGCCACCAGGATCGCGACCGAGCCGAGCGTGCCGCCCATGCCGCTGATCAGCGTGGGAATGATGTCGGCGATCGGCAGGCCGGCCGCGAGCGCGACCAGGAAGCTCACCAGCATCATGGCGATGAAGGCGTGCACCTGGAAACGGATGATCAGGACGAG
>CALRYR010000489.1:0-3811 GCA_943372425.1 Variovorax sp. YR752
CGCTGGCCGAGCGGCTGAACGCGCTGGTGCCCATCAGCGGCCCGGTGAAGACGGCCTTCTTCACCACCGGCGCCGAAGCCCTGGAGAACGCGGTGAAGATCGCCCGCGCCCACACGGGCCGCGCCGGCGTCGTCACCTTCGGCGGCGCCTTCCACGGCCGCACGCTGATGACGCTGGCCATGACCGGCAAGGTCGCGCCGTACAAGCTGGGCTTCGGCCCCTTCCCGGCGGACGTGTTCCACGTGCCGTTCCCGAGCGCCATCGAAGGCGTGAGCGCGGACGATTCGCTGGCCGCACTGGCCAGGCTCTTCAAGACCGACATCGACCCGCAGCGCGTGGCCGCGATCGTGATCGAGCCGGTGCAGGGCGAGGGCGGCTTCAACGTCGCGCCGACCGCGTTGATGAAGGGCCTGCGCGCGCTGTGCGATGCGCACGGCATCGTCTTCATCGCCGACGAAGTGCAGAGCGGCTTCGCGCGCACCGGCAAGCTGTTCTCGATGCAGCACCACGGCGTGGAACCCGACCTGGTCACCATGGCCAAGAGCCTGGCCGGCGGCATGCCGCTGTCGGCCGTGGCGGGCCGCGCCGCCATCATGGACGCGCCCGCACCGGGGGGCCTGGGCGGCACCTACGCCGGCAACCCGCTGGCCGTCGCGTCGGCCCTCGCCGTGCTGGACGTGATCGCGGACGAGAAGCTCTGCGAGCGCTCGGCCGCGCTGGGCGCGAAGCTGGTCGCGCGCCTGCTGGCCGCGAAGGAATCGAACAAGGCGATCGCCGACGTGCGTGCGCAGGGCTCGATGGTCGCCATCGAACTGCGCGACCCGGCCACCGGCGCGCACGACGCCGACGCGGTGAAGCGTGTGCAGGCCAGGGCGATGGAACAGGGCCTGCTGCTGCTGAACTGCGGCATGTACGGGAACGTGATTCGCTTCCTCTACCCCTTGACCATTCCCGACGCGCAGTTCGATCGCGCACTGGACATCATCGACGCCGCGCTGAAGGCCTGAACGCGCGCAGATTCAGCCGATGACGCCGTCGCCTGACAGGGCCGTCGTCCCCCGCGTGCGCAGTCGCCGGACCTGCAGGACGCAGCCGACGACGAGCAGCAGGAAGCACACGCCGACGGCCTTCTGCAGCGCCGGGTCCTCCGGATTCGCGAACAGCGGTGCCCCGAGCGGAAAGCGGGTGAAGGTCTCGGTCAGCCCCGGGATCATGTGGAAGAACAGGGTGGTCGAATAGGCGACGGTCGCCACGTAACGCGATATGCCTCCGAAAAGCCGCCCGCTGCCGGCGAGCGCCGCGATGCCCAGCACCACCAGCGTGACGATGCCCAGCACGTGCGGCGCGCCGAAGCCGCCGCGCTGGAAGATGCCGAAGCCGGTAAGGCAGGTGAGCACGGTGGCCCACACGTACACGCGCCCGACCGTGCGGCCCGCCGCGATCTCGCCGAAGCGGACGATCGAGGCGAAGCCGGCGGCGAGCGCCACGAGGCTGATGGCGGTGTGAAGCGCGCCGAGCGTTGTCAATCCGAACATGGTCTTCTCCTTCTGGGTGATGGGGTGGGGCAACCCAGGGATACCGCGGAACCGGCTTCGCCGGGCCGCTGGTATCGCCCCCTGGAGGGGGAGGCGCCGAAGGCGCTTCGGGGGTGTTTCACATCTGCAGCCGCGCCTGGAAGAAGTCGTGCGTGCGGACGTTGGCCAGCCGCGCGGCCGCCGCGTCGTAGTGCGCGCCGCCGTGCCGGGCGAAGGCGTGCATGCAGCCGGGATAGCGGTAGACCTCGACGTTCGGCTTGCCGGCCAGGGCGTCGACGATGGCTTGCTGTGCGGGCTTGTCGATGAATTCGTCGTCCTCGCCCAGGTGCATCAGCAACGGCGCGGTGAGCGCGGAGGCCTCGTCGAGGAACTCCTCGGTGCGGCCTCCGTAGTACGCCACGGCCGCGTCGGGCGTCGCGCGCGCGGCCGTCAGGTAGGTCATGAGGCCGCCGAGGCAGTAGCCCATGAGCCCGACCTTGCCCGATGCGCCCGGCAGGCTGCGGGCCGCCTTGAGCGTGGCGGCCACGTCGCGCACGCCGGCGTCCAGGTCGTAGGCCTGGTAGAGCGCCAGGGCCCGCGGCCAGTCGGTGTCCGGCGACAAGTCCAAACCCGGCTCGAGGCGCCAGAACAGGTCGGGGCACAGGGCGATGAAGCCCTGCGCCGCCAGCTCGTCGCAGGTGGCGCGCAGGTCGGCGTTGATGCCGAAAATCTCCTGGCAGACCACGATGGCGGGCGCGGGCTTCGTGCCCTCGGCCGGGCGTGCCGCGTAGGCGGTGAAGCCGCCGTCGGGCGTGGTGATGGTCACGCTGTTCATCGCGGTCCCGGTGGCTTCAGGCCTGGATGAAGCTGAGGATGTCCGGGTTGATGATCTCCGGGTGCGTGGTGCACATGCCGTGTGGCAGGCCCGGGTAGATCTTCAGCGTGGCGTTCTTCACCAGCTTGGCCGACAGCACGCCGGCGTCCTGGTACGGCACGATCTGGTCGTCGTCGCCATGCAGCACCAGCGTGGGCACGTCGATCTTCTTCAGGTCTTCGGTGAAGTCGGTTTCCGAGAAGGCCTTGACGCAGTCGTAGTGGGCCTTGATGCCGCCCATCATCCCTTGCAGCCACCATTCGCGGCGGATGCCTTCGGACACCTTGGCGTTCGGGCGGTTGTAGCCGTAGAAGGGCATCGTGAGGTCGATGTAGAACTGCGAGCGGTTGCTGGCCACGCCGGCACGGATGCCGTCGAACACGTCCATCGGCAGGCCGCCGGGGTTGGCCGCGGTCTTGAGCATGATCGGCGGCACGGCGCCGATCAGCACCGCCTTGGCGACGCGTTGGGTGCCGTGGCGCCCGATGTAGCGGGCCACTTCGCCACCGCCGGTGGAGTGGCCGATGTGCACGGCGTTCTTCAGGTCGAGCGCCTCGGTCAGCGCGGCCAGGTCGTCGGCATAGGTGTCCATGTCGTTGCCGGTCCAGGTCTGCGTCGAGCGGCCGTGGCCACGGCGGTCGGCCGCGATCACGCGGAAACCCTTGCCGAGGAAGTACAGCATCTGGTTGTCCCAGTCGTCGGCCGTGAGCGGCCAGCCGTGCGAGAACACGATGGGCTGGCCGGTGCCCCAGTCCTTGTAGAAGATCTGGGTGCCGTCCTTGGTGGTGATGGTGGGCATGGGCTGGTTTCCTTTGGAGATCGGTTGGAAGGATGAGAAGGGGCTGCCACCGGCGGCGCAGCCCGGCAGGGCCAGGGCTGCGCTCACGGCCGCCGCGCCGCCCGCCAGCAGCAGCTGGCGGCGCGACAGGTCGGCGAGTGCGGTGGTGGGGAATTCGTTCACGGGGACTCCTGATCAATGGCCCGTCGATGGGAACGCGAACCGCGCCTGCGCGCATCGACCTTTGGAGGGAGGGCCGCTGTCGGCACCGTCACGGAGGAACCCGACATGTGTCAGCTGTCGGAAAGGGCGGCGAGATGGTCACAATGCCGGTCGACCGACGCCCTCCAATGCGCTCGCGTCGGCAACATCGCAGGGCGCAAGGAATCTCGACATGACGGACGGACGATGAGCAACGTGCACGGCAGCGACAGCATGGCGCCGGGCACGGACACGCCGCCGCAGCGTCTGGTCGACCGCGTGCTGCGCAGCGACGCCCAGCTGCAACTGGCGCGGCGCACGGCGGTCGGTGGTGGCGCGTCGGTGCTGATCCTGCGCACGGCTGCAGCCCGTCCCGGCGCTGCGCTGCGCGAACGGCTGCGTCACGAATACGCGCTGCGCGAGCGGCTCGATGAAGGCTGGGCC
>CALRYR010000490.1:0-3793 GCA_943372425.1 Variovorax sp. YR752
CAGCGACTGACCCGGCGCGCGCAACAGCGTCATGGTGCGCGCGAGCTGCGGGCGGCCGACGGTGCGGATCTGCAGCCCGTGCCATTCGGCCAGCGGCCGCAGCGCCATGGTGACCACCGCAACGCCCAGGCCCTCGCGCGCCAGGCCCATCATGGTCCAGGGCAGCGCGATCTCGAAGGCGTAGTCGAGCTGGATGCCGCGCTGCGCCAGCTTGTCCTCCAGCAGCGTGCGCACCGGGTTGCCGGGCAGGTAGCCGATCACCGGCTCGCGCGCGACCTGCGTCCATTCCAGCGTGCGGCGCGCCGCCAGCCGATGGTCCGGCGCCATGACGGCGATGAACTCATCGGCATAGAGCGGCGTCGCCACGAGGTCGATGCGGGCGTCGGTCTGGGTGGCGATGCCCAGGTCGGCCGCGCCGCTGCGCACCAGCGCGTGCACATCGTGCTCGGGCACGTCGTGCAGCACCATGCGCACGCCCGGGTGGGTCTGGCCAAAGGCCCGGATGGCCGGCGGCAGCAGGAGCGCGCACTGCGCGTTGGGCGCCGCCACCGTCACGCGACCGCGCGCGAACTGCGCGAAGTCGCGGGCGTCGGCCACCAGATGCTCCCAGTCCGACACCAGCCGGCGAGCGGCCGGAAGCAGCGCGGTGCCGGCGTCGGTGAGATGGCAGGCGCGCGTGTGGCGGTCGAACAGGCGCGCGCCCAGCACGCGCTCCAGCTTGCCGAGCGCCGCGCTCAGCGACGACTGCGACATGCCCAGCCGTTCTGCGGCACGCGTGAAGTGCCCGCTTTCGGCCAGCGCGACGAACACGCGCAACTCGGGCAAGGCGGACTTGACGGGCATTGATCGCTTTCGACGATTGATTTATCGGATTGTCCGTCTTCTTCGATGGAACCCTCGGCCCTATTCTTGCGGGCGCTTGTGCATCCGCCCTCGCACTTCAGGAGCCGCCATGAGTTCGTCCGACCCGTTGTCCGTCCACCCCGTCGACCAGCGCCTGCCCCTGGGCAAGGTCACGGCCCTCGGCCTGCAGCATGTGCTGGTGATGTATGCGGGCGCGGTCGCGGTGCCGCTGATCGTCGGCCGCGCGCTCAAGCTGAGCCCGAGCGAGGTCGCGCTGCTGATCTCGGCCGACCTGTTCTGCTGCGGCATCGCCACGCTGATCCAGTCGCTGGGCGCCACGCAGTGGTTCGGCATCAAGCTGCCGGTGATGATGGGCGTGACCTTCGCGTCGGTGGCGCCGATGGTGGCCATCGCCAACGCCAACCCAGGGGTGGCGGGTGCGCAGCTGCTCTTCGGCTCGATCATCGGCGCGGGCGTGATCTCGATCCTCATCGCACCCGTGGTGAGCAAGCTGCTGCGCTTCTTCCCGCCGGTGGTCACGGGCACGATCATCGCGGTCATCGGCATCAGCCTAATGCGCGTGGGCATCAACTGGATCTTCGGCAACCCCTTCGGCCCGACCGCCCCGGCCATCGTGGACCCGGCCTACGCCAAGTGGCTGGCCGACGTCACCTCGCCCGGCAGCGCGATTCCGCCGGTGCCCAAGGGCTTCGCGATCCTGCCGACCGTGCCCAATCCCAAGTACGCCGACCTGACCGGCTTCGGCGTGGCCGCGCTGGTGCTGGTTTCGATCCTGCTCATCGTGAAGTACGCCAAGGGCTTCATCGCCAACATCTCGGTGCTGCTGGGCATCGCGATCGGCGGGGTCGTCGCCACGGCCATGGGCATCATGACCTACGAGAAGGTCGGCAAGGCACCGTGGTTCGACGTGGTGCTGCCCTTCCACTTCGGCATGCCGCAGTTCGACCCGATCCTGATCCTCACGATGACGCTGATCATGATCGTGGTGATGATCGAATCGACCGGCATGTTCCTGGCGCTGGGCGAAATGACCGAGCGCAAGATCGACCAGAAGGACCTGGCCAAGGGCCTGCGCACCGACGGCCTGGGCACGCTCATCGGCGGCATCTTCAACACCTTCCCGTACACCAGCTTCTCGCAGAACGTCGGTCTGGTGGCGGTCACCGGCATCAAGAGCCGCTACGTGTGCGTGGCCGGCGGCGTGATCCTGGTGGTGCTGGGCCTGCTGCCCAAGATGGCGGCGCTGATCGAATCGCTGCCCACCGTGGTGCTGGGCGGGGCAGGCCTCGTCATGTTCGGCATGGTCGCCGCCACGGGCATCCGCATCCTGTCGGGCGTGGACTTCAAGACCAACCGGCACAACCCGATGATCGTCGCGGTCTCGATCGGCGTCGGGATGATTCCGCTCATCGCCCCCAACTTCAAGCAATGGATGCCGCATGGCCTGCACTCGCTGATCGAGTCGGGCATCCTGCTGGCGTCGATCACGGCGGTGCTGTTGAACCTGTTCCTGAACGGTGCGAAGCACGACGAAGCCGCGGTCATTGCCGCCGCCAAGCAGGCCGAGGCGCACTGAAAGCCCACGCGCGCTCGCGGTCTGCGCTGACGCAGCCGCGTCCATCGCAGGCGCGGGACCGACGCCCGGCTCGGCTACAGTCGGGGCGCTCATGATTTCCCCCCAACTCCAGCGCGGCTTCTTCCTCTTCCTGCTGGCGGCCGTCACGGTCGCCTTCTTCTGGATATTGCTTCCCTACTCGGGCGCGGTGCTGTGGGGTGTGGCGCTGGCCATTCTCTTCAACCCGCTCTACAAGCGGCTGCTGAACAAGTTCGGCAAGAAGCGGCGGACGATGGCTGCCCTGGCCACGCTGGCGATCTGCCTGGTGATCGTGTTCCTCCCGCTGTCGATGATCGCCGCGTCGCTGGTGCAGGACGTGGCCACGATCACGCAACGCATCCGCACGGGCGACCTCAACTTCGTCACCTACTTCCAGCAGGTGGTTGCCGCACTGCCCCGGCCGGTGCTGAACCTGCTCGACCGCTTCGGGCTGGGCAACCTGGAAGGGCTGCTGTCCAAGCTGACCGACACCGCCGCACAGGGCTCGCAGATGATCGCCCAGCAGGCGCTGAGCATCGGCCAGAACACCTTCGATTTCGTGGTGAGCTTCTTCGTGATGCTCTACCTGCTGTTCTTCCTGCTGCGCGACGGGGCCGACCTCTCCAAGACCATCCGCGAAGCGCTGCCGCTGGCCCGCCCGCACACGCACTACCTGCTCAACAAGTTCACCACCGTGATCCGCGCCACCGTCAAGGGCAACGTGGTGGTCGCCGCGGTGCAGGGCACCATCGGCGGCATCGCCCTGGCGGTGCTCGGTGTGCAGGGCGCGCTGCTGTGGGGCGTGGTGATGGCCTTCCTGTCGCTGCTGCCCGCGGTGGGTGCCGCGCTGATCTGGGCGCCGGTCGCGATCTACTTCCTGGCGAGCGGCGCGATCTTCAAGGGGCTCGCCCTGATCTTCGTCGGCGTCTTCGTGATCGGCCTGATCGACAACATCCTGCGCCCGCTGCTCGTCGGCAAGGACACGCAGATGCCCGACTACGTGGTGCTGATCTCGACCATCGGCGGCATGGCGCTCTTCGGCATCAACGGCTTCGTGATCGGGCCAGTGGTCGCCGCGCTGTTCATGGCGGCATGGAGCCTGTTCGCCGCGTCGAACGAAACGGCCGATGCGGCCGGCGAGCGAGACAACGCGCCGCCGTTGTAACGCGCACCGATCGTGCAGCCACCCTCGGGGGTTCCCCCTGCAGAGGGGCACGGCTTTGGGGTAGCCTCTCTCTGTTTTTGCGACATCGAATGGAGAGCCCCATGGCCAGCAAACTGTCCCCCGCCGAAGAAGCGCTGCGCGAAGCAGCGCGCGAATACCACCGCAGCCCG
>CALRYR010000491.1:0-3780 GCA_943372425.1 Variovorax sp. YR752
GGCCGGCTTGGCAGCGGCTGCAGCCCCCGCGGCGGCGGGTTCCTGCGCAAAGGCACCGCCGACGGCGGCGCCCAAGATGATGGCTGCAAGCAGGTGGGAGGCAAACAACTTCATGTCGGGGGCTCGTTTTTGTGGCGCAAAACCCCGCGATTCTACAATGGTGCATCGTTCCGAAAGCCTTCTCATGACCTCCCCTGCGCCCTCACCGGCCAACGCAACGCCGCCGGCGGCGCCTGCACCCGACCGGATCCGCGCGGCCCTGGGCTGGTTGCACACCGCCCATTTCCTGACCAGCGCCCCCCAGCTGGAGCACCTGCCGGCCTTCGATCTGCCCGAGATCGCCTTCGTCGGCCGCTCCAATGCCGGCAAGTCGACCGCCATCAACACGCTGACGCAGCAGACCCGCCTGGCCTTCGCGTCGAAGACGCCGGGCCGCACCCAGCACATCAACCTGTTCGGCCTCGGCAAGCAGAAGGTCGACGACGCCGTGCTGGCCGACCTGCCCGGCTACGGCTATGCCGCGGTGCCGCGCGAAGCCAAGCTGCGCTGGCAGCGCGTGATGGGTAACTACCTCATCACCCGCGAGAACCTGCGCGGCGTGGTGCTGATGTGCGACCCGCGCCACGGCATGACCGAGCTCGACGAGATCCTCCTGGAGGTCATCCGCCCACGCGTCGAGCAGGGCCTCAAGTTCCTGATCCTGCTGACCAAGTCGGACAAGCTCACGCGCTCCGATGGCGCCAAGGCGCTGTCCATCATGCGACTGCAGGCCGGCGGCGGCGAGGTCAAACTGTTTTCGGCGCTGAAGAAGCAAGGCGTCGACGAGGCCGCCGAACTGCTCTGGCGCTGGGCGCATCCCGAGCCCTGACGCCGGCGGCACCGGTCGGCCGGCCCCTGAGCCACCGGAGACCACCGCATGATCGAGACCTTCCAGCGCACGCTGCCCAACGGCATCACGCTCAGCTGCCGCGCCAGCGGCACACCCGGCCGCCCGGTGATGCTGTTCCTGCACGGCTTCCCCGAGGGCGCCTTCATCTGGGATGAACTGCTGGAACACTTCGCGCAACCGGCACACGGCGGCTACCGCTGCATCGCGCCCAACCTGCGCGGCTTCGAGCAGTCCAGCGCACCGCCCGCCGTCGCGGACTACCGCCCCCACCTGCTGGTGCAGGACATCCGCCAACTCGCTGCCACGGAAAGCGCCGACGGCAGTATCGACACGCTGGTGGCGCACGACTGGGGCGGCGCCTTCGGCTGGGGCTTCGCCAACGCCTTTCCGCAGCAGCTGCGGCGCCTGGTCATCCTGAACTCGCCCCACCCCGGCACCTTCGCGCGAGAGCTGCGCCAGAACCCGGCACAGCAGAAGGCCAGTGCCTACATGCACTTCCTGGCCCGCCCGGACGCGCCGGCGCTGCTCGCCGAAGGCGATTACCGGCGAATGTGGCCTTTCTTCACGTCGATGGGCGCGGGCGCCGAGCGCTTCGGTTGGTTGACCGAGCCGGTCAAGGACCAGTACCGGGCGCTGTGGGACGCGGGACTGCGCGGCGCCTGTAATCTCTATGCGGTGACGCCCCTGAAGCCGCCGCTGGAAGGCCAATCGCCCGATGCGATCCCGCTGCTGCCGCGCGAGCGGCTCACCGTCGACGTGCCGACGCTGGTGCTCTGGGCACTCGACGACAGCGCCCTGCTGCCGGGACTGCTTGATGGGCTTGGCGACTACGTGCCTGCGCTCGAGGTGGTGAAGGTCCCCGACGCTACACACTGGATCGTCCACGAGCAGCCGCAGCGGGTGGCGGCAGAAATCGAAGCGTTCCAGAGCCGGCATTGACCCCTCGGGAAACACCGCGGAACCGGCTTCGCCGGGCCGCTGGTGTTGCCCCCGGTAGGGGGTGGGAGAAGCGACACGGAGTGCGCGCAGCCTGGGGGCGAGCTAATACACCGGGGGCTCGCCATCGGGGCGCGTCTTGAAGCGCCGGTGCACCCAGTAGTACTGCGAGGGCATCGCGTCGATGTAGCCCTGCAGGCGCTGGTTCATCAACGCCGTATCGGCCACCGCATCGTCACTCGGAAAGCCCTGCCAGGCGGGCAGCACCTCGATGTCGTAGCCAGTGCGGGTCAGCCGCGACACGATCGGCACCACCTTCGCTTTGCCCAGCCGTGCAAAGCGCGAGAGCGATGGGATGGTCGAGGCCTGGACGCCGTAGAAAGGCACGAAGACCGTCTGCTCGCGCCCGAAATCCATGTCCGGCAGCAGGTACAGCAGCCCGCCCTTGCGCAACCCGGCCACGATCGGCTTGATGCCCTCAGACCGGTTGAGCGTGATCACGTTGCCGAAGCGCTTGCGGCCTTCGCGGATCCAGTCGTCGATCAGCGGATCGCGTTGCGTCGTGTAGATGGTGGTCGACGGCCGCGCCGTGTGCATGGTCAGCCCCGTGGCCGCCGCGTCGAGCCCGTAGAAGTGCGGCGCGAACAGGATCATCGGCGCACTGCCATGCGCCATCTCCTCGATCTCGGGCGCCGCCCCGACCACGCGCAGGCGCCGCCGCACCACGGCTTCCGGCGCATGCCACAGCCAGCTGCGATCGAGCCAGGACTGCGCGACGAAGACGAAGGTCTCGCGCGCAATGCGCCGTCGCTCGGCGGCCGACTTCTCCGGGAAGCACAGGGCCAGGTTGACATCGACGACATGCCGGCGCGGCGCGGCCACCGCATGCAGCAGCCGGCCGAGCGCCACCCCGAATCCACGGGACACCGGCAAAGGAACATGGGCCATCGCCCGCATGAAGACGATGCCCAGACGGCTTCCTACGCTCATGCCGCGGCGCCTTCGGGCGCTTCGGCCTTGGGTTGCTTGAAGCGCGCGTAATCCCAGACGTACTGTCCGGGCAGCCGCCGGATCAACGCTTCGACGCCCCGGTTGAGCGCCGTCGCCGCCTCCTCGGGCGTCGAGCGGGGGTCGCTCATCGCCGTGCCGTCGAAGGCTTCGAAACGGATTGCGTACCGCGCACCGTGCAGACGCTCGCACACGCACAGGAACACATGCGCGCCCGTCTGCTGCGCGAGGCGCTGCAACAAGGTCATCGTGTAGGCCGGCCGGCCGAAGAAAGGCGCCCAGACACCCTGCCCGAGCGGCGGCACCTGGTCGGGCAGCATGCCGGTGTAGCCGCCCGTGCGCAGCGAGCGGATCAACCCGCGAACGCCCGCCACGCTGGTCGGCAGCATCTGCAGGCCGGCCCGGTCGCGCGAGCCTTTGACCAGCTCGGCCATCCAGGCCTTGCGGGGTGGCCGGTACAGGGCGGTCAAAGCGCCATAGGTGCCGACATAGCGTTCGGCCACCGCCTGCCCGCACAACTCCCAGCTGCCGATGTGCGGCGTGATGAAGATGACGCCCTTGCGTTCGTTCATGGCAGCCTCGAACGCCTCGGCCCCCTCCCAGCGGACGATGCGCGGCAGCACGCTCTCACCCCGCGGGCGCGACCACAGCCACGGCAGCTCGGCCGCCATCGCGCCGGCCGCACCGATGGCCGGCCGGTACTGCGCGGGGGTGAAGCCCGCCGCCTCGGCATTGGTGCGGAAACGGCGCCGGTAATCGGGCGCCGTCCACCACACCAGCCACCCGAACGCCACGCCGAGACGATGCATCCAGGTCAGTGGCACGCGGGCGAGCAATCGGAAGAGAAGGATCATTCAGGGAACTAGGGGACGGTTGCCCGCTTGTTGCCCGAATGCAGGGGCGGCCGGGCTGGAATAGAATGAAATTGTCGCTGAGTTACGGAACTA
>CALRYR010000492.1:0-3757 GCA_943372425.1 Variovorax sp. YR752
GGCGCGGTCGGCGGCACGCTGTTCTTCGACCGCGGCTGGATCGGCGCGTCGGCCAGCAGCTACCGCAGCGATTACGGCACGGTGGCCGAAGACGACGTGACGATCGGCATGAAGTCCGACCGCTACGCGCTGGAAGGCGAGTGGCGACCCGGCGGCTTCTTCACCAGCATCCACACCAAGTTCGGCCACACCGATTACCGCCACACCGAGTTCGAGGGCAGCGAGGTCGGTACCACCTTCGCCAACATGAGCAACGACCTGCGCATCGAGGCGCGCCACCAGAAGATCGGCGGCGTCGAGGGCATGATCGGTTTCACCAGCGAAAACAGCCGCTTCTCGGCCGATGGCGAAGAGGCCTTCGCGCCGCACAGCCGCACGCGTGCCAATGCGCTCTTCCTCTACGAAGAGCTGCCCACCTCTTGGGGGCGCCTGAGTTTCGGTGCGCGCACCGAGCAGGTGAAAGTCGAGTCGCTCGGCTACCCCGACGACCCGTCGATCACGCGCTTCACGACGGGCGAACGGGACTTCAACCCGCACAGTGCGGCCCTCGGTGCGCTGGTCAACCTCACGCCGCAGTGGCAACTCACGTCGAATCTCGCGTACACCGAGCGGGCACCCAAGGACTACGAGCTGTTCGCCAACGGCCCGCACGTCGCGACCGCGGCCTGGGAGGTGGGCGACGCGTCGCTCGAGAAGGAGCGCTCGCTCGGCTTCGACCTCGGCGCGCAGTGGAAGAACGGCCCGAACAACGCGCGGGTCAACGCCTACGTCACGCGCTTTCGCAACTACATCGGCCTGAACGCCACCGGCAACCAGCGCGACGACGCGGGGGATGTGGTGACCGATCCGGCCGCCGAGGACACGTTGGCCGAGTACACGTACGGTGGCGTGCGCGCCCGCTTCACCGGCCTCGAGGCCAGCGGCAACCTGCGCCTGCTGGGCAACGACGGCTTCGCCGCGATGGGCCGCAGCGGCACGCTCGACCTGCAGTGGCGCGGCGACTTGGTGCGCGCCACCAACACCGACACCGGCGAGCCGCTGCCGCGCATCTCACCGGTGCGCGTCGGCGCCGCGCTGGCTTACGGCGACGGCCCGTGGACCGCGCGCTTCGGCTTCGACCGCTATTCGGCGCAGCACCGCGTGCCGGACGACGGCACGCGCGAGACGGCGGGCTACACGCTGTGGAATGCGGCGCTGGCCTATCGGATGAAGGTGACCGGCGCGACGCTGACCTGGTATGCGCGGCTGGACAACATCACCAACCAACTGGCGTACAGCGCGACGTCGATCCTGACCACGACGGTGTACCCGGCGGCACCGCTGCCCGGGCGCTCCCTGAAGGTCGGCCTGCGCGCGAGCTTCTAGCGCCAGACGGCGATGCCATCGCGGCGAGCCGCTATGCTCGCCGCGGTGAATTCGCCCGTCCTCTCCGCGCTGCTGCCCGTCGTTCTTCTCATTGCCGCGGGTTACTTCGCCGGGCGCCGCCGCTGGGTCGGCGCCCACGCGGTGAAGGACCTGTCGAACCTGGTCTTCCTGCTGCTGGCACCGGCGCTGCTGTTTCGCGCGATGAGCACGGTGCATGTCGAAGAGCTGAGCCTGCGGCCGGTGGCGGCCTACTTCATCGGGGCCGGCATCATCTTCGCGGGCATGCTGGTCTTTCTGGGCCTCAGTCGCAGCGCGGCGGTGCTGGCCATCACGGCGACCTTCAGCAACACGGTGATCATCGGCGTGGCCCTGGTCGACCTGGCCTACGGCCCGGCCGGGCTGGTCGTGCTGCTGACGTTGGTCTCGCTGCATTCGCTGGTGCTGATCACGGCCGCCACGCTCCTGATCGAACTCATCGTGGCGCGCGAGCACGCCGCAGCCAGCGGCAGCGTGCGGCAACCGATCATCCGGACCGTCGCCCGCGCCGTGCGCAACTCGGTGCTGCATCCGGTGCCGCTGCCGATCATCGTCGGCCTGCTGTTCGCGCAGACCGGGCTCACGCTGCCGGCGGCCGTCGACAAGCCGCTGATGCTGCTCGGCCAGGCCTTCAGCCCGGTGGCGCTGGTGCTGGTCGGCATCACGCTGGCGCTCACGCCCGTCGGCACGCATCTGCGCGGCGCGCTGGCGCTGGCCGTGGTCAAGAACGTGGCCCATCCGCTGCTGGTGGCGGGCGTCGGCTGGCTGCTGGGCGTGCGCGGCCTGCCGCTCACGGTGATGGTCGTGGCCGCGGCGATGCCCATCGGCGCCAATGCCTTCCTGTTCTCGCAGCGCTACAAGGTTGCCGAAGCGCTGGTCACCTCGGCTGTCGTGGTGTCGACCGTGCTGGCGCTGGTCACGCTGTCGGCCGCGATGGTGCTCGCGGCGAACTTCTGAATGCCCGAACGGGATTGGGTGTCTGCTCAGGCGGCCGTGGCCGGCGCGCACTGCCGGATCCAGTCGGGAATCTCCTCCGGCGGCATGGGTCGTCCGAACAGGTAGCCCTGCAGTTCGTCGCACTGCGCGGCCTGCAGCATGGCGGCTTCCTCGACGCTCTCGACGCCTTCGGCCACCACGCGCAGACCCAGGGTGTGGCCCAGGCCCACGATGGCGCGCACGATCGCCAGGTCGGTCGGGTCGTCGCGCATGTTGTGCACGAAGGACCGGTCGATCTTCAGCTTGTCGATCGGAAAGCGGTTGAGGTAGTTCAGGCTCGAGTAGCCGGTGCCGAAGTCGTCGATCGAGAGCTGCACGCCCAGCGCCTTCAGTGCGCGCAGCTGGGTCAGCGACTGCTCGGCCGAGTCCATGAGCGTCGATTCGGTGATCTCGATCTCGATCGACGACGGCGTTATGGCGTGCGCCGTCATCGCCTCGCGCAGCACGCCGGCGAGTTCGCCGTCGCGCAGCTGCAGGGCCGACACGTTGATCGACACCGGCACCGTGCCCAGCCCCTGGTCGCGCCAGACCGCCTGCTGCGCGCAGGCCTGTGCGATGACCCAGGCGCCGATGCAGACGATCTGTCCGCTCTCCTCGGCGATCGGGATGAAATCGGCGGGCGACACGTCGCCCAGCTCGTCGTTGTGCCAGCGCAGCAGGGCCTCTACTCCGAGCATTGCGCCGCTGCGGGCCTGCACGCGCGGCTGGAACGACAGGCGCAGCTCGTTGCGCTCGATGGCACGGCGCAGGTGCGATTCGACATGCAGGCGTTTCTGCGTGCGTTCGTCCATGTCCGGCGTGAAGAAATGCACCCGGCTGCGCCCGCCGGCCTTGCTCTGGTACATCGCCACGTCGGCCTGCCGCATGAGCGAGTCGATGTCCTGCGCGTCGTCGGGGTACATCGACATGCCGACGCTGCAGGTCACGTGCAGCTCGGCACCGTGCAGCGGGTAGGGCACGCGGACCGCGGGCACCAGGTGGGCCTCGACGATCTCGCGCACCTCGTACGGGTCTGCCACGTCGGCCAGCACGATCACGAATTCGTCGCCGCCCAGCCGGCTGACGGTGTCGCCGGGGCGCACGGCGTCGACCATGCGCCGGGCAACCGCGCGCAGCAGGGCGTCGCCGACATGGTGGCCCAGCGAGTCGTTGATGTTCTTGAAGCGGTCCAGGTCGATGAACACGACGCCGACGCGGCGCCCGGTCTTGCGGGCCTGCTGCATGGCGGTGCCCAGGCGCTCGATGCACAGCGAGCGGTTGGGCAGCTCGGTCAGCACGTCGTGCAGCGCCAGAAAGCGGATGCGCTCCTCGCTGCGCTTGCGTTCGGTGATGTCGATCGAGGTGAAGATGTAGTGCGAGA
>CALRYR010000493.1:0-3753 GCA_943372425.1 Variovorax sp. YR752
CACACGCTGGCGCTGGTCAACGACAACGACTTCGGCGTGAGCACCATCCTGCTCGATGCCGACGGCAAGACCGTGGCTGGCAGCATGGAGGACTGCACGGTCGATGCGGCCGGTGCGATCGTCTCGGGTTGCCCGACCGGCGTGGTCGGCGCGCGCATCGCACGCGGCAGCGACCTCGAGCGGCCGACGCGCTTCTGGCTGCTGCGCTTCGACACGGCCCTGTCGACGCTGCGGGTGCCGGCCGCTCCGCTCTGAAACCCCTCTGCCAGTTGCTCGCCGCGAGGTGAGCACAGCAGTCGCCGAAATGCAAAGAGCCCGCCAAGAATGCGGGCTCTTTGCATGGGGGTGAGCGCCGAACTCAGCTCGGCAGGCCGGTCACCTGCACCGACAGGTCGAACAGCTTCGCCTTGCCGGCGTAGTAGCGGTCGATGCGCCATTCCTTGAGGATGTCGATCGCGATCTCGAAGGTCTCGAGGTCCAGCTTGTAGAGCTCGGCGACGTTGAACTGCGTTTCGGACTCGAGCGCGAGCACGAGTTGCGCGAGCGTGCGCGAGGACTCGCTCGCGGGGTTGGCGACGATGAACTTGCGGGCGGATTTGATGGCGTTCACGAGGGATCCTTCAAGGGAATAGAGGCAGACCCGGGGCCGTGGTCACCGGGCTGGTCCGGTTGGATGAAAACGCTTGCGACGGCCGGGATTCCGGGCGATTGTCGCAAGTCTCATATGACATTTTTGTGACAGTCCGGGCATTGGCTTGCGCCCGGTCAACCTAGTCGCGTAGAACCTGCAAAGGCAGGTCATGCTGCTTCGCCAGTGCCTCGATCTCTTCACCATCCCGCTCCGCCAGGAATGCGGCGACTGCCACATGCGTGGACGACCGGAACATCGCGTCACCCGCATCCGCGCCCAGCCCCGCCGCCACGCACAGCCGGCGCGCAAAGTGCGGTTCCAGCGCCGCGAGAGCGACGCGCCCGTCGCGGCACGGGTAAACACGGTAGCCCGCATGCGCGCCGCCGACCGACCCGCCGGGCTGGGTAAGGCCCCATTCACGCGGCAGCGCCAGGTAGTGCGCGGCCGTCGACAGCGCCACCTCGATGCGCGTGCCGCCGCCGTGCCTGCTGCGGTGCAGCACCGCCTGCAGCACCGCCTCGCTCGCCATCAGCGAGCCCGCCATGTCGGCGTAGAGCGTCGGCGGCAGTTCGCAGCCTGTCACCAGGCCGCTCTCCGCCAGGTAGGTGAGGTCGTGGCCGGGCTCCTCGGCGCGGGCGTCGGGTGCGCCGACGATGGCGACCATCGACAGCTGCGGGTGGCGGGCGTGCAGCGCCTCCCAGCCGAGCCCGAGCTTCTCGAGCGCGGAGGGGCGAAAGGAGGTGATCAGCACGTCGGTTCGTGCCAGTTCGTCGTCGAGCTGCGCGCGGCCTTCCGGTGTCTTGAGGTCGCCCTGCACGCACACGATGCCCGTATGCATCTCGGCATAGGCGGCGGGTGCGTAGAGGCTCATCGGGTCCGCCGACGCGCCCGGCGCAGCAGGCGGCTCGAACTTGACGCAGTCGGCGCCCATGGCCCGGCAGCGCATCAGCGCCGCGGGGCCGGGGAGGTTGAGGGCGAGGCTCAGCACGCGGGTGCTGGCGAGAGGGGCGAAGGCCGCGGTGGTCATGGCAGGGTCAGTCGATGATCGCGGCGCCGCGTTGCGCCAGCAGGTCTCGCAGCAGCGAGCGATGGCAGCGGGCAGCGTCTTCGCAATAGCAGCCGACCGCCATCGCCCCGTGGTGCGACAGCGCGGCCAGCAGGTCGAGGTTGCGGCTGGCATCGGGCTCGGCCATCTCGCGCTGGTAGAGGCGCGTGAAGGCGGCCCATTGCGCAGGCGTCTCGGCGGTCTGGCCGAGCTTCATCGTCTCGGCAGAGGGCGCGAGGTTCGGGTACCACACGTCGTACCAGTCCAGGGCCGCGAACTCGGCCTTGGGCACGCCGCGCGGCGGGCGCCGCACGGTGCCGATGCGCAGACCTTCGCCGGGTGCGCGCGGACTGCCGAGGCGGACGATGCGGATGGCCATGGTGTCTCCTTGCAAGTCGTGTTCAGGTGCCGACGATGCCGCCATCCCGCCGCTGCACCACCACGGTGGCTGAGCGCGGTCGCGTGCTCGCCGGCAGTGTGCCGTCGGGCCAGGCGCTGCTGAGCGCGCCGGTGCCGTCGTCACGACGTTCCCCGGGGTGCTGCACGTTGACGAACAGAGTGCGGCGGTCGGGCGTCACGACGCAGCCGGTGATCTCGCAGCCGTTCGGGCCAACCAGGAAGCGGCGGATGCGGCCGCTCGCCGGGTCCGCGCACAACAGCTGGTTGTTGCCCAGCGCGGCATGGGCACCGGTGCCGATCGCCTGGCCGCTCATGTCGGTCTGGATCCAAAGCAGCCCGCCGCTGTCGAAGTGCAGCCCGTCGGGCGAGCCGAAGGCGTCGTCGTCGGCCCGCGGGTAGCGCGCGCCGATGTCGGGCAGCGCCGGGTCGCCGGCCTGCACGAAGTGGTCCCACGCGAAGCCGGTGCTGGCCGCGTCGCCGCCGTCCTCGCGCCAGCGCAGGATGCCGCCGAAGAGGTTGGGGCCGCGTGGGTTGGCGGCGTCGACTGCGGGCTTGCCGGCGGTGCCGCGCTGGCTGTTGTTGGTCAGCGTGACGTAGACCTCGCCGGTGTGCGGGTGCACCGCGATCCATTCGGGGCGGTCCATCTTCGTCGCGCCGACCACGTCGGCTGCCAGACGGGCATGCAGCAGCACCTCGTCGGGGCCGGCGAAGCCGCGTGCGGCGTCGAGCTCGTCGCGGCCGTGCATGAGTTCGAGCCAACGGCCGCGGCCATCGGCATCGAAGCGTGCGACATGGAGCGTGCCGTCGTCGAGCAGCGTGCGGTTCGCGGCGCGGGCTGCCGCGTCCTGCCCGGGGCGGACCTTCTCGCGGCTGACGAACTTGTAGATGCACTCGAAGGTCGCGTCGTCGCCCATGTAGACCGCGACGCGGCCGTCCTTCGTCATCGCGCAGGTTGCGCTCTCCTGGCGCTTGCGGCCGAGCGCGGTCCGCTTGACCGGCGTGCTGTCCGGCTCGAAGGGGTCGATCTCGACCACCCAGCCGAAGCGGTGCGCCTCGTTCGGCTGCTTCGACAGATCGAAGCGTTCGTCGAAGCGCCAGTACTCGACCCATTGCGCGCCCGGCACCGTGCCGTAGCGGCGCTGCGCCGGCGTCATGCGCGCGGCCGTGTCCGCCGGGCCGCCGAAGTAGCCGTGGAAGTTTTCTTCGCAGGTGAGGTAGGTGCCCCAGGGCGTGACGCCCATCGCGCAGTTGGCGAAGGTGCCGAGCACCTGCGTGCCGGTCGGGTCGGCGGCGGTGCGCAGCCACGGCGAGCCGGCGGCCGGCCCGGCGATGCGCATCGGCGTGGCGCCGTGGATGCGCCGTGCGAAGGGCGACGGCAGCACCTGCCGCCAGCCGTCGGCCGTACGCTCGATCTCGATCACCGAGACACCCATCGCATGCAGCGACTTGCGCACCTTCTCGGCCGTCCAGCGTGTGACGCCATCGGTGTGCAGCAGCCGCTCGTCGGTGTACTCGTGGTTCATCACCAGCAGGCCACGCCTGCCGTCGCTGCCGAGCGGAAAGAAGTGCATGCCGTCGTGGTGCATGCCGGCCTGCACCGCCTGGTCGGCGGCGCTGTTGCTGGCATCGGGTGCGAAGGCCGGCATGGCGCCGGCGATGCCGGTCGGCGTGCCCCAGG
>CALRYR010000494.1:0-3743 GCA_943372425.1 Variovorax sp. YR752
TACGGGTTGGCCGTCGGCTCGCCCACGCGGTTCTCGATGCGGGTCGCCTTCTGGCCCACGCCGCCGAGCACGCGCAGCATGGCGCCGCGGTTGTCGCGTGCCCAGATGGCGCGGTCGGGTGCCAGCGAGAAGGGGCGATAGCGGCGATAGCCATTGATCGTCGGGCTTGCGAGCGCCGCGGCGCCGCAGGCGTGCTCCTTCAGGCCGCCGAGGTAATGCAGGCCGAGCGGGCTCAGGTCCTGGCCTTCGGCCTCGGGCATGAAGGCGTTCGCACCGTCGGTCTTGCGCCGCAGCGACTGGTGCAGGTGCCAGCCGCTGGACATCACATTCGGGATCTTCGGCCGGCACATGAAGGTGGCGTGGTAGCCCGCGCGCTGGCAGATCTGTTTGATGGCGCTGCGCAGCAGCACCATGGTGTCGGCGGGCAGCACGCCGGCAGTGGGGCCGAAGGTCAGTTCGAACTGGCTCGGGCCGTATTCGATTTCCAGCGAGCGCAGCGGCAGGCCGAGCGCGATCAGGTTGGAGCGCAGCAGCTCCATCACGGGGTCGAGCCGGTCGTAGCGCAGCTCGGTGAGGTACTGATGGCCGTGCGACAGCAGCGACACGCGCGGCGGCTCGCCCGGCTGGCCCGAATCGCCCAGGCCCAGGCGCGGGTCGTCGAGCTTGAAGACATGGAACTCGACCTCGAGCCCGGCGATGAAGTCCAGGCCGAGTTCGTCGAGCTGCTTTACCGCGCGCTGCAGGATCTGCCGGGTCGCGAAGGGGCAGGGGCTGCCGTCGGCCATGTACGCATCGCACAGCACCCAGCCCGTGCGCGGCGACCATGGCAGCACCTTGAAGGTGGCGGGGTCGGCGACGACCGTGAAGTCGGCACCGCCCTGGAAGCCTTCCATGGCGAAGCCGCCGCCGGCGCTGAACACCGGGAACACGGTCTTGTGCGAGGTGTCCTTGGCGAGCAGGGTCGAGGTGAGGTTCACGCCGTCCCACAGCGCGTCGCGCGCCTCGCTGGCCACCAGCGTCTTGCCGCGCAGGATGCCGTGCTGGTCGGGGAACGCGAAGCGCACCACGTCGACCTCGCCGCTGTCGAGCCGGCGCACCAGCTCCTTCGCCTGCTGCTCCTGGTCGTCGGACCAGAGGCCGAAGCGGTTCACGAAATTGCTCATGACGGGCAGTGCCTCACGCGCCGAGCCGCGCGGCGGCCCAGGTGGACTTCAGGCGGCGGTCGCGGTCGGCCTGCTGCCAGTACGCTTCCGGGCCCACGCCTTCGCCGGCCTTCTCGTTCACGCCGTCGATCGATGGCGGGCCCGACATGGCGCTGGCCTGTTCCTGGCCGATGACCATCGGCGCGCCTTCGCCCGCCTGCGTGCTTTCGATCGCTTTCACCAGCATGCGGCGATAGGCAATGATCCCCTTGTCGGTCGTGCCGAGGTGTTCGCGCGTGCGGTCCTGGATCGGGCCTTGCGACTCGACGGCCCACTGATCGTGCACGTTGATGTCCTCACCCATGCCGGTGTAGGTCTTGGTGAGCTGTTCGTTGACGTCGTAGCCGTAGTCGTTGCGCTTGTTCTTGCGCGAGGTGTAGTTCGGCAGTTCGTACAGTTCCAAGCGCTGGTCGCGCATCTGCTGCTTGTCGACCGGGCCGGTGAAGCTGGTGAAGATCGCGTACCAATAGCAGTGCGTGTCGTCGACCGGCACATGCCATTGCGAGATGGTCATCTCGGTGCTCATCGGGATCACGAAGGCTTGCGGGAACACGACGTTGGTGACGCGCACGTGCGTGTCGGTGTTCGACACCTTGCGCAGTGTGGTTAGGCGCATGCCGTAGTCGGTGCTGTCGACGTTGATCTCGGGCAGGTCGAACTCGCGCAGCACCTTGGTGATGGGCAGGTCGGAGTCCGCCGACGCGCCGCGGAACTGCTTGCCGTAGCTCTCCGACGTGTCTTCGTCCTCGAAGAAGCGGTGCAGGTACGAAGCGTGCGCCGGGTCGATGCCCACTTCAAGGGCCTGCAGCCAGTTGCATTCGAACAGGCCCTTGAACGCGAAGGTGTGCGAGTCGGGCGCGACGAAGCAGTCGAACTCGGGGAAGGCCGGTGGCTCGCCTTCGCCGATGTACGCGAAGATGGTTCCGCTCTTCTCGACGACCGGGTAGGCCGCCTGCTTGATGCGCGTGCACAGCTTGCTGCCCACGGGCTCGGCGGGGGTTTCGAGGCAGTTGCCTTTGGCGTCGAACAGCCAGCCATGGAACGGGCAGCGCAGGCCGCCACCTTCGAGCCGGCCGAAGGCCAGGTCGGCGCCGCGGTGCGGGCAGTCGCGGTCGAGCATGCCCAACTGGCCGTTCTCGTCGCGGAACAGGACGAAATGCTGGCCCATCAATTTCACGGGCTTCACCGGGCGCGGCCCGGCAAGCTCGTCCGAGATCGCCACCGGCTGCCAGTAGCGGCGCAGCAACTGGCCGGCGGGCGTCCCGGGGCCGACCCGGGTGATGAGATCGTTCTGTTCGGCGCTGATCATGCGTGGAGTTCCATCGAGGGTTTGGACAGACATGCATTGCATGCAATTGCATACATTGTCGAAGCTGTCCTTGTCGAGCGTCAATGTCTTTCTACGAATTCAGTGGAATATCAGCCCGATATCAAGGGTTTTCGCTGATTTTTGAACGCACCTTTGATGTGCGTCAACGACCTGATTTGGGCTGATGGCGGCGATGTATGCAACAACCGGACCAGAGCTTGTCTCCTGTGTGCATGCAGCGTGCCTCTCCTAGAATGGCCTCCTTTGCTGCGCCTTGCGAATCCCATGGACTCCCAACAATCCCGCGTGCTGGTCCAGCTGCGCGACATGATCCTCAAGGGCGAATTCGTGCCCGGCGAGCGGCTGGCGGAGATCCCGCTGGCCGAGAAACTCGGTGCCTCGCGCACGCCCGTTCGCCTCGCGCTCACGAGCCTGGAGCACGAAGGGTTGATCGAGCAGTCGCCCTCTGGCGGTTACCAGATGCGCCGCTTCACGTCCCGCGAGATCGCCGACGCGATCCGAGTGCGCGGCCTGGTCGAAGGCTTCGCCGCGCGCCTGCTGGCCGAGGAGGGCGCGCCGCGCCAGTTGCTGCGTGATCTGAACGAATGCCTCGACGACGGCGACAAGGCCGTCAACAAGCCGACGATGGAGCTGGACGACTACGCCGCTTACGTCGAGATGAACGACCGCTTCCACAAACTCATCATGGACGGCTGCGGCAATTCGGCGCTGCGCCGCGTGATGGACATGCTCGACGGCCAGCCCTTCGCGTCGCCGAGCGCGATGCTGCCGATGCAGTCGTCGATGGAAGAGGGCCAGCAATGGATGAAGCAGGCCCATCGCACGCACCATGCGCTGGTGCAGGCGATCGAGCGGGGGCAGGGGTCGCGCGCGCAGGCCTTGGGCGAGGAGCACGTGGAGATTGCGCGGATGAATCTGGACTATGCGTTGGAGCGGCCGGAGTTGGCTGCCGAACTGATGCCTGGGATGCGGTTGGTGGCCGGGAAGGCGCGGGGCTGACGTTTTATCGTTGGTTCTGGTGAGGGCGCCCGGCAGGCGGTGCGGGCCGGGCGACCCCGGTGCGCCGGCCGCTTCGCGGCTGCCCTGCGGTGCTCGCGCCATCGGCTGCGTCGCAGAACTCGCTGCGCTCACTTCGTTCACTTCGCTCAGACAGCTGCGACGAGTCAGTGGTTGAAGCGCGCTGCGCGCGCAGCCGATGGCACTGCGCTCCT
>CALRYR010000495.1:0-3728 GCA_943372425.1 Variovorax sp. YR752
CATTCAGCGCCAGGATGTTGGTCTGGAAGGCAATGCCGTCGATCACCGCGATGATGTCGACGATCTTCTTGCTCGACGCGTTGATCGAGCCCATGGTGTCGACCACCTGGCTCACCACGCTGCCGCCACGCACCGCCACTTCGGAGGCAGAGGCCGCCAGCTGGTTCGCCTGGCGGGCGTTTTCCGCGTTCTGCTTCACGGTCGAGGTGAGTTCTTCCATCGACGCAGCCGTCTGCTCCAGCGAGCTGGCCTGCTGTTCGGTGCGTGACGACAGGTCCTGGTTGCCCTGCGCGATCTGGCTCGACGCCGAGGTCACGCCGGTCGCGCTGATGCTCACGTCGGTCACGATGCCGAACAGGTTGGCGCTCATCTGATTCAAGGCACCGAGCAGGTCCTTGGTCTCGTCCTCGGGACGGATGGTGAACTTCACCAGTTCACCGCTGGCGATGGTGCGTGCCACCTCGACCGCGGCGTCGAGCGGCCGGAACACCGTGCGGTCCAGGAAAAGGCCCAACCCGGCCCAGGCCACGGCCGACACCACCGAGAACAGGGCGACGATCATCGGCCAGGCCCCTGCCCCACCGGCCAGCGCCGACAGCGACCACCAGCCCGCCGCGCCGAAGCCCAGCGTGCACAGCGCGGCCGCCGCAGTCGCGGCCCACAGGCGGCGGCGCACCGGCAGGCGACGCAGCGCCGCCAGAGGTTGTGCCCAGACCGGCCGCAGCACTTCGCCGTGCCGTAGCGTGAGCTTCTGGCCGATGCCTTCGCGAATCCGTCGGTAGAGCTCCTCGGCCGCCTCGACCTGCGCCCGCTCCGGCCGGCTGCGCACCGACATGTAGCCCACGGCGACGCCATCGCGGCGGATCGGCGTGACGTTGGCGAGCACCCAGTAGAAGTCGCCGTTGGCGCGCCGGTTCTTGATCACGCCGGTCCACGGCAGGCCTTCGTCGAGCGTGCGCCACATGTCGCCGAAGGCCTCCGGCGGCATGTCGGGATGCCGCACGATGTTGTGGGCCTTGCCCATCAGCGCCTCGATCGTGAAGCCGCTGGCGTCCACGAAGGCGGGGTTGACGTAGGTGATGCGCCCCTTCAGGTCGGTGCGGGAAACAAGAGCAGCACCCTCGGCCAGGAGGTATTCGGTTGTGGTCGTGGGAAGGTTGATGCGCATGGTGCTTGTCTCTGGTGGGTCGGAGGATCTGTCGGTGGAGCGTCAGGCGCGGGCGCCGGCCAGATGGAAGACCCCCACCACCTGGGAGAGGCTGCCGGCCTGCTCCTGCAGGGACGAGGCGGCCGCGGCGGCTTCTTCGACCAGGGCAGCGTTCTGTTGGGTGACCTGGTCCATCTGCGTGATGGCCTGGTTGATTTGGTCGATGCCTTGCGTCTGCTCGTGGCTGGCGGCGCTGATCTCGCCCATGATGTCCGTCACCCGGCGAACGCTCGCCACGATCTCGTCCATGGTGCGGCCCGCCTCGGCCACCTGATGGCTGCCGGCCTCGACCTTGTCGACGGAGTCGTCGATCAAACCCTTGATTTCCTTCGCGGCTGCCGCGGAGCGCTGCGCCAGGCTGCGCACTTCCGACGCAACCACCGCGAAGCCACGGCCCTGCTCGCCGGCACGCGCGGCTTCGACCGCGGCGTTCAGCGCCAGGATGTTCGTCTGGAACGCGATGCCGTCGATGACGGCGATGATGTCGACGATCTTCTTGCTCGAGGTGTTGATGGCGCTCATGGTGTCGACCACCTGGCTCACCACGCTGCCGCCGCGCACGGCGACTTCCGAGGCCGAGACGGCCAGCTGATTCGCCTGGCGGGCGTTGTCCGCGTTCTGCTTGACCGTGCTCGTCAGCTCCTCCATCGACGCCGCCGTCTCTTCCAGCGAGCTGGCCTGCTGCTCGGTGCGCGATGAAAGGTCCTGGTTGCCCGAGGCGATCTGGCTCGATGCGGTGGCGATGGTGTCGGTGCCCTGGCGCACTTCACCCACCACCTTCGCCAGGCTGTCGTTCATGCCCTTGAGCGCCGTCAGCAGTTGGCCGACCTCGTCGCGCGAGCCTGCAGTCATGTGGCTGCTCAGGTCGCCCGAGGCCACCTTCTCGGCCAGCTCGACCGCGCCGCGCATCGGGCGCACGATGCCGACGGTGAGCCGCCAGGCGCACAGGGCACCGAACAGCACCGCGAGGATGGACAGGCCACCCAGGAGCCGGACGGCGCTGACATGGTCGCGCTGGATGTCCTTGGCCATCCCGTCGATCTGCACGCGCTGGGCGTCGGCGATCGCCTGCACCGCGTTCTGGTAGACGACGAGGGAGGCCTGGTACTGGGTGTCCGCGAGCTTGGCGGCGCCTTCGCGGTCACCGGCCGCCTTCAGCTTGTTGATGCCGGCCAGGTGTTCCAGCACGAGCTTCCGCGCATCGGCCACGGCCAGGAAGAGCTGACGCTCTTCCGGTGCGGTGAGCAGCTTTTCCATCTGCTGCTGGACCGGGGTGATGGACGCCACACCGGCCGTCAGGTTCTTCTTGAAATAGGCCTCGTTCTCGGGGTCGGTGGCCTTCGCCAGGCCGAAGGAGTGAACGATGCTCGGGCCGAGCAGGTTGGCCCAGCGGTTGGCCAGGCGCTCCTTGACCAGGGCCTCTTCGACCATCCGGGCGGTGGAATCCGCGACCGCATTGAGCCGGGCCATCCCCACGCCGGCGATCAACATCATCAGCAGCAGCATGACGGCGAAGCCGCCGCCCAGGCGGGTCCCTATTCTCAGATCTCGCAGACTCATGACGCTCTACCTTGCAGAAAAAAGCATGAAGACGGCCGCGTCGGGCCTGCCGGGCATCTCGCGAGATGCAGCGGCGGACCCCAGCCACCTCCGGTTATCGGCAGCGAAGGCAGAAGTTGAAGCCCCTGCCGCCAGATTTTTCAGGCGGTGGCCGGCGCCAGGCGAAAAACGCCGACGGAATGGGACAGGCCGCCGGCCTGTTCCTGCAGCGAGGAGGCGGCCGCTGCGGCCTCTTCCACCAGCGCCGCGTTCTGCTGCGTGACCTGGTCCATCTGTGTGATCGCCTGGTTGATCTGCTCGATGCCCAGGGTCTGTTCCTGGCTGGCCGATGCGATCTCGCCCATGATGTCGGTCACGCGGCGCACGCTGGCGACGATCTCCTCCATCGTCCGCCCGGCCTCCGCCACCTGCGCGGTGCCGGCGCCGACCTTGCCCACCGAATCGTCGATGAGCAGCTTGATTTCCTTGGCCGCCGCCGCCGAGCGCTGCGCCAGGCTGCGCACTTCCGAGGCGACCACGGCGAAGCCGCGACCCTGTTCGCCGGCACGGGCCGCTTCCACCGCGGCGTTCAGCGCCAGGATGTTGGTCTGGAAGGCGATGCCGTCGATGACCGCAATGATGTCGACGATCTTCAGGCTCGACGCATTGATGGCGCTCATCGTGCCGACCACCTGTTTCACCACGCTGCCGCCGCGCACGGCCACTTCCGACGCCGACGCCGCAAGCTGGTTCGCCTGCCTTGCGTTGTCGGCGTTCTGCTTGACGGTCGATGTGAGCTCTTCCATCGACGCGGCGGTCTGCTCCAGCGAACTGGCCTGCTCTTCGGTGCGCGACGAAAGATCCTGGTTACCCGAAGCGATCTCGCTGGACGCCGTGGCGATGGTGTCGGTGCCCAGGCGGACATCCCCGACGATCTTCGCCAGGTTGCGGTTCATCTCGTTGAGCGCCTGCAGGAGCTGGC
>CALRYR010000496.1:0-3722 GCA_943372425.1 Variovorax sp. YR752
ACTACCGCGAAGTGCCGGCCCTCGAAGAGGCGCTGTACATCATGGTCCAGTCCTACGACAAGCTGGGCATGAACGATCTGCGCGACGACGCCAGGCGCGTGCTGACCACCAACTACCCGCAGAGCGAGTACCTCACGCGCGGCTTCCGCTCCAAGGACGATCCGTGGTGGAAGGCGTGGTGATTCGAGACCGTCTACGGTCTGCGCAATTCTTGGGTTTCGGCACCACGTGATTCCAAGCCCTGCGCGAGGATCCAGGCGCGGAAGGCCTCGAATCCCGGCATCGTCAACCGATCGGGCCGATAGCAGAGATAGTGGCCCTGATCGACCATCACCGGTGACCCGCAGGGGATGACCAGCGTGCCTTCCGCCAGCTCGGCCTGCACCAGGATGCGCGGAACCAGCCCGATACCCAGGCCGTTGACGGCCGCCTGAATCAGCGAGGCGTACTGCGCGAAGCGTGGGCCGGAGAGGATATGGTTTTCCGCCACGTCGTGCTGCGCCGCCCATTGGCGCCAGGCGGTCGGTGCGCCTTCGTGATGCAGCAAGGTGTGGCCGCGCAGATCCGCTGGCTGCGCGATGCGGTGCCGGTCTTCCACCAGCGCACGTGCGGCGATCAGCACGAACTCGCGTCCGGCGATGTATTCGGACACCACGCCGGGCCAGCCATCGGTTCCGTACCGTATGGCGGCGTCCACCCCTGGGGGGATGCCGTCGGTGGGCTCCAGGTGGCGGCTGAAACTCAGCGTGACCTGCCGGCTCTTCTGGCTGAAGGCCGGCAACCGCGGGATGAGCCATTTGGTGAGGAAGGTCGGCACGCTGGCCAGCGTCAGCAACCCGGCGCCGGCGTTGCCCGAGCGGGCCTCGAAGGTGGCGGTCTCGATGGCCCGCAGGCCACCGGCGATCTTCTGCCAGTACACCCGGCCCTGTGGCGTGAGCTGCACGCCGCGGCCGTTGCGCTGCACCAGCGCACGCCCGCCGAGAAAGGCCTCCAGCCCCGCAATCTGCTTGCTGACGGCGCTCACGGTGATGCACAGCGCACCGGCCGCCAGCGTGACGCTCTCGTGCCGGGCGACCGCGTCGAAGGCCAGCAGTTCCTGGATGGTCGGGCAGTCGCGCTTCATGGCAGCACCCTGCGAGCAAACGTGAAAGCCCGATGACAAACACTTTCCGATTGCTCAACAGACGTCATCCAATATTCACCCATCTCTGGCGTCTCTCTTCCTAGAATTTGTGGGGTCGGTGCTGCCGACACGGCAAACACTGGCGCGGCCGGAAAGTATGCCGGCCTTCCATGTCAGACGGAGACTTTCACTTGATTCGCGGCGTCGCCTTGTTCTACGGGCTCTACCTGTTGCTGCCGATCGTCCTCCTGATGGTGGGCAGCGCCGGCGACAGCTGGACCAACACCCTCCTGCCGACCGGCCTGACCGGCCGCTGGTACGTCGAGCTGTGGCAGGACCCGTCGTTCCGCAAGGGCTTCGTCAACAGCTTGGTCGTGGCGCTGGCCGCCTGCGTCATCAACACCCTGCTGGCGATGCCGCTGGCCTATGCGCTGTACCACGGGGCGCGCCGCGGCGGCAGCCTGACCGCACGCATCGTGAGCGCCATGCCGATCGCGGTGCCGACGATCACCCTGGGCTTCGGCTACATCATCGTCTTCAACAGCGAGGGGCTGCCCTGGCTCGGCTCGATGCCGCTGCTGATCGCCGCGCATGCCATCTACACGCTGCCCTACCTCACGAACACCCTGCTGACCGACCTGCGTCACCTGGGCCTCGAGCGGCTGGAGCAGGCCGCCGCGACGCTCGGTGCGTCGAACTGGCAGCAGTT
The DNA here is from genome assembly GCA_943372425.1 of Variovorax sp. YR752. Classification (GTDB taxonomy): domain Bacteria; phylum Pseudomonadota; class Gammaproteobacteria; order Burkholderiales; family Burkholderiaceae_C; genus Variovorax. Next base: position 1,833 of record CALRYR010000496.1, read on the forward strand.
CACCAGCGTCGTGCTGCCCAGCCTGCGCCAGAGCTTGATCAGCGGGCTGGTGATGGTGGCGGCGCTGTCGGTGGGCGAGTTCGGCCTGTCGAACCTGCTGACCAGCTTCCAGAACCGGACCTATCCGGTGGTGCTGCTGCAGGCCTTCTACGGCGCCACGGGCTTCGCCTGCGCGGCGACCGTGATCCTGCTGCTGCTCGCCGGGGCCTCGGCCTTTTTGTCTTCTTCTCTCGTCAAGCCTCGCTCATGAGCCTCGTACTCGATCACGTCAGCTACAGCTACCCCGGCACCACGCAGGGACTGCACGACATCTCGCTGGACGTGCGCACCGGCGAACTGGTCGCGGTGATCGGGCCGAGCGGCTCGGGCAAGTCGACCCTGCTCAAGCTGGTCTCCGGCCTCGAGACCGGCCACACCGGGCGCATCGCGCTCGACGGCGAAGACCTCTCGCGCAAGCCGGTTCACCAGCGCCACATCGGCATGGTGTTCCAGAGCTATGCACTCTTCCCGCACCTCAACGTGCTCGACAATGTGGCCTACGGCCTCAAGCTGCGCAAGGTGCCCGTGGCCGAGCGGCACCGGCGTGCCCAGGAACTGCTCGACGTGGTGGGCCTCGGCGACTACGCGCGGCGCGCCGTCGGCCAACTGTCGGGCGGGCAGCAGCAGCGCGTCGCCCTGGCCCGTGCACTGGCCATCGACCCGCGCGCGCTGCTGCTCGACGAGCCGCTGTCCGCCCTCGACGCCAGCGTGCGTGGCCACCTGCGCGACCAGATCCATGCGATCCAGCAGCGCTTCAACGCGACCACCCTGCTGGTCACGCACGACCAGGAAGAGGCGCTCACCATGGCCGACCGCGTGGCCGTGATGCAGGACGGACGGCTGCTGCAGATCGCCACCCCGCGCGAGCTGTACGAGCATCCGGCCAACCGCGCGGTGGCCCAGTTCGTCGGCCTGTCGACCTTGCTGCCGGGCACCGTGTCCGCCAGCGACCGTGTGAACGTCGGCTTCGCAGAGCTGGCCGCACCGACCGGCACGCGCACGGCGGGCACCGCGGTGCATGTGCTGATCCGCCCCGAACACATCGAGGCCGACCCGTCGCCGGGCAGCGTCAATCGCCTCACGGGTCGCACCGGCGCGCAACGCTACCTGGGCGCGCTGACGCGCTACGACTTCGAGGTGGCCGGCGCCAGCGCGCCCTTCCTCGCCGAATCCACCTGGCCAGCGCGCGAGGCGATCGGCATCGCGCCCGCGCATGTCCGATTGCTCGACGACTGATCCGTCCCTGCATCGATCCTTTTCCCACTCATCGCACCCAAGGAGTTTCTCCATGCAACGCAGACATCTGATCCAGGCCGCCGGCGCATTCCCGCTGGCCACGCTCGCAGCACGTACCGCCTTCGCCTTCGACGGCCCCGAGCTCTATGCCGGCGAGAAGGCGCTCTATGCCGAGGCGCAGAAGGAAGGCCTCTGCGTCTCCTTCGACACCGGCCCCGAATGGGCCAACTGGAAGTCGCTGTTTCGCGACTTCAAGAAGCGCTACCCGGAGATCGAGCTCACCTACAACGACATCGGCTCGGCCGCCACTGTGGTCGCGCTGGACAAGACGCGCCGCCGCCCGCAGGCCGACACGGCCTACTACTTCGCGGCCTCCGCGGTCGACGCGGTCAAGAAGGACGTGGTCGCGCCTTTCAAGCCCGTCAACTTCGACAAGCTGCCGCCGGTGTTCCGCGAGGCCGACGGCCGCTGGTTCACCATCCACACGCTCAACATCGCCTTCCTGGTCAACAAGAAGCTGGTGAAGAACACGCCCACCGGTTGGGCCGACCTGCTCAAGCCGGAATTCAAGAGTTCAGTGGTGTACCTCGACCCGCGCTCCACCGGCATCGGCCA
>CALRYR010000497.1:0-3711 GCA_943372425.1 Variovorax sp. YR752
AGGGCGGCCGCGCCGTCGCGCAAGGCGCGGATCTCGGCATGGGCGCTGGGGTCGTGCGATGCCACGGGCGCGTTGCGGCCGGCCGCGACCCGTTCGCCGTTGCGGACCAGCACGGCACCCACGGGCACTTCGCCGGCCGCACCGGCGGCACGCGCCTCGGCGAGGGCCAAGGCCATCCAGTGCGCATCGTCCGGCGCGGCGGGGGCCGCTTGCAGGCTCATGGCTTGTCGTCCGGCATCGGCCGGGGCTGCATGGCGGCGTCGAGCGACTTCTGGATGTCCTGTTGCAGTTGCCGGCCCTGCGTCGAGGTCGATGGCGCGGGACTTGATGTGGCATTGGATGACGGCGCGAAGAGGCTGTCCGTCTGCTTCTTGACCAGCAGGCCGACGACGAGCAGCGCGATGATCAGTCCGACCAGGCCCAGCATCCGCATCTCAGCGAGCCTCTGCGGCGCTCGTCGCCATGCCCAGTCGCTCCATCCACACGGCCAGCGCCTGTTCGTCGGGCGAGCCCTCGCGGTACTGCGCATGCATGGTCGCGTGCGCTTCCGGGCGGTGCTGGTTGAGCTTCAGCTTGCACTGCAGCGCGGTGACGCGCAGCGTGAAACCCACCATCCCGGCCAGCATCTTCCGCTGGAAGTCCTCGCCCAGGTCGCGCCACTGCTGCGCATAGGCGGGCTCATGCTCGCCGATCAGCCGCTTGAGCAGCACGTCCTTGTCGTCGGGCGCCTCGACCAGCGTGGCCTCGACCGTGCAATGCACCGCCAGGTAGTTCCAGGTCGGGACCCGCGCCAGATCGGGATAGACCGTCGGCGACAGGTACGCATGCGGCCCCATCACCGTGAGCACCGCCCGGGGCCGGGCCTGCAGGTAGCGCCAGTGCGGATTGGGCTTGGCGCAATGCGCGAGCAGCACGAGTTCGTCGGCGGCCGGGTCGTCCACCACCACCGGCAGGTGCGACACGAAGGGCAGGCCGTCGTCGTCGTTCGAGATCAGGCTGGCGAAGGGATGCTCGCGCAAAAGCCGCAGCGCGTGGGCGCGGTCCTTGGCGTTGAACTGGGGCGGCATGTACATGGTGAATCCCGTCGGGTCCGGTGGGGTGCGCCGATTGTCCGCGAGCGCACACCGGGCCGCAGCGAGAATGCGACATTCATCGCCTTGAACATGCAGGATTCGCTCTTCCCCGACGAGGCGGCGCCGTCGGCACCCACCGCGTCCACCGCACCCGCTTCGGCCGCAGCGCCCGCACCCCGGGCCGCACGCGGTGGCGCCATCGCCGCGCAGCCCGTCGAGCCCGACGTGCAGGCCCTCGCCGACGCCCTGCCGCCGCAGGTGCGGCTGGGCACCTCGACCTGGTCGTATCCGGGCTGGGCCGGCATCGTCTGGGACGGCGCCTATGCCGAATCGCGGCTCGCCAAGGACGGGCTCACCGCCTATGCCCGCCATCCGCTGCTGCGCACCGTCTGCGTCGATCGCGCCTTCTACCGGCCAATCAGCGCCAGCCAGTACGCCCGGATGGCCGCCATGGTGCCACCCGATTTCCGCTTCGTGGTCAAGGCGCCAAGCCTGGTGACCGATGCGCTGGTGCGGGGAGAAGAAGGCCGCGGTCGGCAGCCCAACCCGGCCTTCCTGAACCCGGACCTCGCTGTGCAGGAGTTCGTCCGCCCGGCGCTCGAAGGCCTGGGCGCCAAGGTCGGCGCGCTGGTGTTCCAGCTCAGCCCGCTGCCCCTGCCCCTGCTTGCCCGTCGGGACGAGGTGCTCGACCGCATCGCGGCGATGCTGCGCGCCCTGCCCGCCTTGCGCCCCGCCGCACCCGACGGCGTGATCGCGGTGGAAGTGCGCGACCCCGAACTGCTCACCCCGGCGCTCGCCGACCTGCTGCGCGACGCCGGCGCCACCTACTGCCTCGGCCTGCACCCCAAGCTGCCGCCCATCGCCGATCAGCTGCCGATGCTGCGCGCGCTGTGGCCGGGGCCGCTGGTCTGCCGCTGGAACGTGAACCGCCGCCACGGCGCCTACGGCTACGAAGACGCCGAGGCGCTCTATGCGCCGTTCGACAAGATGGTGCATCCGGACCTCGACACCCGCACCGCGCTGGCCCGCGTGATCGCCGGCACCGCGGGCGCCGGCCAGAACGTGTACGTCACGATCAGCAACAAGGCGGAAGGGTCTGCTCCGCTGAGCGTGCACGCACTGGCCGAACAGCTGCGCGCACGCTGACGCGCCATCCTGGGGCGCGGCGTCCTTCAGCCTCGCGCGACTTTGCCGATATAGGAGGAGTCATGTCCAAGCCGAATCACTCCCCCATGCCCGAGCTCGCGTCCGAAATCCCACGCGAGCGCGTGCTGCAGGACGACGGCGTCTTCCTGCTCGTCTCCACCAAGGGCCTCGACTACACACAGACCAGCGGCCTGTTGATCCGCCGGTGTGCCTTCTCGGCCGCGGCCCCCTTCGGCTATGAATGCAAAGGCCAGTACCGGCAGCTTCGCAAGACGCTGTGGCACGCCACGCTGGACAGTGGCGTGCTCAACGCGGACGGGACGACCGAACGCTCGACGGGCATCTACGCGACCGAGCTGGACGCGCTCGTCAACCTCTGGGCCAGCCGGCGCCTCGACCATCTCGGCCCGACGTTCTAGCCTCGGCGCCATCGATCCAATGCCGCACTCGCTTTGCGTTCGATCTGTATCTGCGGACTGAGGCAACGCCCCACCCCGGCCACGATCGAACTGAGGCGCGGTGTTCCCGCCATGCCTGCGTCCCTGACCGCCGCAACATGCACAGGCATCGATCTGATCTGTCGCTAGGGGGCGCAACTGCTCACACCGCCGGCGCCGTCTGCGCGCCAGACTGTGGACATGTCGAAACCTCCCCGTTCCGCCCGTGCCGCGCCGCGCCGCGCGCCCGCGTTGGCGGCTGCCAGCGCCGTGCCATCACAGACGGAGAGCGCCCTGCACGAAGTGCTGGACCGGCTGGGACCTTCCATCTTCGCCGGCCTGGTCGACACAAAGGGGGTGCTGCGCTATGCCAACCAGGCGGCGCTGCGGGCCATCGACAGCACGCAGGATCAAGTGCTCGGCCAACGCTTCGACGCCACCCCCTGGTGGCAAGCCTGCGAGCTGTCGCAGCGGCGGCTGCAGCAGGCACTGGAGAACGCCTCGCGCGGCGAGGCCTCGCGCTTCGACGTGCGCGTGGCCACCAGCAGCGGTGGAACGCTGGCGATGGATTTCTCGCTGCTGCCGCTCTACGGCGCAGACGGCCAGGTGGTCTGGCTGATCCCTTCGGCACGCGACGTGACCGAACGGGAACAGGCGCAACACCAGCTGCTGCTGACCCGCCACGCCGTCGAACAGGCCAACGACGCGCTGTTTCAGGTCGGGCCCGACGGCGCGATCCGCGATGCCAACGCAGCGGCCGGCCGGCTGCTGGGCCTGGAGCGCGATCAATTGCTGCGGTTGCGGGTGACCGACTTCGACACGCAGACCGACGAGACGCGGTGGCCGCAACGCTGGCGCGAGTTGTGCGAACGCGGGTCCCTGCGTTTCGAGACCAACGTTCGCCACCAGGCGGGCCATGAGATACCCGCGGACGTTTCTGTCAGCCTAGTGACAAGCGAGGGAGAGAGCTTCGCCCACGTCTGCGTCGACGACCTGCGCGAACGCCGCGCTGCCGAGCGCCGGATCCGGCAATTGCTGCAGTTCGATGAACTGAC
>CALRYR010000498.1:0-3708 GCA_943372425.1 Variovorax sp. YR752
GTCGAGCCGCTTGAGATCGTAAAGATAGTTGACCATGAGCCCGTAGGACTGCTTCAACCCCTTCGGCGAGGGGTCTCCGGCCCAGTTCAACCGTTCGACCCGTGCGCCGTTGCCGAGGTGGAAGCGTGCCACCGGGTCGATCGGCTTGCCATCGATGGTGGCGCGGCCCAGAAACTCGGCCGCGCACTGCATCAGCACCTGCCGCACCGGCGACTTGGGTTCGAGCGTGAGCGCTTCGTCGGCCGCGGCCAACAGGCGGTCGGGCGTGGGCGGCAACGAACCGAGTGCGCGGCCCAGTTCGGCGGCGCGCTTGTCGTCCAGCCGCAGCAGCATCTCGGCCGCGTGCTTGCCCAGCCAATGCCGGAAGCCCGGGATCGGCGACAGCGTTGCGAAGACCTTGAGCTTCGGGAACTCGGCCTGCAGCGTCTCGACCACCCGCTTGATCAGCGAGTCGCCGAAGCTCACGCCGCGCAACCCGGTCTGCGTGTTGCTGATCGAATAGAAGATCGCGGTTGTCGCCTTGTCGGCGGTGGCCAGCGCCGCGGCCTCGTCGAGCAGCGGCACGATGCCGTCGCTGATGTGGTCGACCAGCGCGACCTCCACGAAGATCAACGGCACGTCGGGCAGCCGCGGGTGGAAGAAGCCGTAGCAGCGCCGGTCGCTGTCGAGCCGGTTCTTCACGTCGGCCCAGCTCTTGATGTCGTGCACCGCCTCGTACTGGATCAGCTTCTCGATCAGCGACGCCGGCGAATCCCAGCTGATGCGGCGCAGGTCGAGGAAGGCCACGTCGAACCAGGTCGAGAACAGGTGCTCCAGCTCGGCGTCGAGCGGCACGAAGCGGCGCTCACCCTTCACCTGCGGCAGCAGCTCGGCGCGCAGGTCGAGCAGGAAGCGCATGCCTTCTGGGTCGATGGTGAAGCGCTGCAGCAGCCGCGCCCGCGGCGACGCCAGCGCGCGGCGCAGGTGCACCTCGGCCTGCCCTTCGTCGGCGGTGCCGACGGCGGCCTCGTGCCGCGCCCGCGCGCTGCTGAGCTTCTTGCCGTCGGGGGCGAAACGCTCGCTGATCAGCAGCCACACGTCGCGCCGCTCGGCCGCGTCGAGCGTGGCGTACCAGTGCATCACCGCGCAGGCACGGCGACCGGCCTCGACCTCGCTGACGCGGGCGTCGACCACGGCCTGCAGATCGGTCAGCGCACGACGCAAGGCGCGTGGCGCCATCGCCTCGCCATTCCGACGCAACGTGGCGTCGAGCCGTTCGCTCAGCGACCGCGGCGGGAGCTCGGGCTTGGCCGTCTTCTTTGTTGCGGCGGGTATGGGCGCGGGCCGGGTGTCCTTGGCGTCCTTGGCATCTTTGGCCGGTGCACGCAGGCGCGACACGCTGCGCGAGATCCAGGTGGAAGCATTCATGAAACGAGCCTCGATTTCTGTTGAAGCGCCACGGCGCGCAAGGCTTCGCGCTGGCGATGGAGGTGGGTGCGCATGGCGGCCTCGGCACCGTCGCTGTCGTGCGCCTTCAACGCGGCGAACACCGCCAGGTGCTCGGCCAGGCTCTGCGCCAGCCGGCCGGGTGCCTTCAGCTGCTGCAGGCGCGCGAGCTTGAGGATCTTGCGCAGGTCGCCGATCACCTGCGCGAGCCAGCGGTTGTCGGCCAGCGTGATGATCGCTTCGTGGATGGCGAAGTTGGTCGCGTAGTAGGCGTTGATGCGCTGCGCCTTGGCGTGTGCCTCGAGCTGTGCATGCAGCGTGGCCAGCGCCTCGATGTCGGCGTCGCTCGCGTTGCGGGCGGCCTCCCAGGCGCAGCGCCCTTCGAGCAGCGCGATGACGGGGAAGATCTCGTCGAGGTCGCGCTGCGTGACCTCGGCCACGAAGCAACCGCGCCGTGGTTCATGGCGCAGCAGCCCTTCGGCGGTGAGCACCTTGAGCGCCTCGCGCAGCGGCGTGCGGGAGATTTCGAGCCGCTCGCACAGCGCCGTCTCGTCGAGGAAGCTGCCGGGCGTCAGCGACCCGGCGAAGATCTCCTCGCGCAGGGTGACGGCGACCTGGTCGTGCAGCGAATTCGGGACGAGACGCATGGGGGCTCCGGTGACGGGCACTCGGCCTGAAATCCGGTGTCGCCAACCTGTCGGCGGATCCGTAATTTCAGGTAATTACGGATAATTATGAGTGCTTCACCCGCAGCGAACAAGCACCGGCGGGGCAGGAAAAACCCTTGCAACCTGTTCGTTCCTGCACCGGCCCACGTTCTTCGAAAGATCAGTCGAGGGTTGCGAGAAAGGCGGCCATGTCGCGCGCATCGCGTTCGCTCACGTTCATCGCCGGCATCGCGGTCTGCGGGTCGATGCGCTTCGGGTCGCGCAGCCACTGCGCCATGTTGTCAGGCGTGTTGGCGATCGCCCCCGCGATCTTCGGGCGTCGGGCCATGCCCTCCAGCGGCGGTCCGACGGCGGGCGTGGAGCCCGAGATGCCAGGGATGGTGTGGCAGGCATTGCAGGCGTATTGGTACATGGCCCGTTCGCCGCGGCGCACGTCGACGGGGCTGTCGGCCACCATCGGCGCGCGGGAGCATCGGGTCGCGCCCGAAGGCGGCGCGGTCGCTTGGCCGTCGGGCTGCCATGGCCCGGCCACGCCGGCCTCCCTCGCCTGCGTCGCGAAGTCCGCGGGCGACAGGGTCGGCAGCTTTCCGAGAAAGGCGACGACCGCCCAGAGGTCGCGGTCGTCCAGATGGACTTCCCACGCCGGCATGCCGCTCAGCTTGATGCCATGGCGCGTCAGCCAGTAGAGCTCGCGTGGCCGCCACCGCTGCGATGCATCGACGAGGGGCCCCGGCACCGGTTGCATGCTCTGGCCAATCGAACTCTGTGCCACGCCAGGCGCGCCGTGGCACTGCACGCACTTCTCGACGAAGCAGGTGATGCCGCGCGCGATCAGCGCCGGCTCGTCGAGCGGCGGCGGCTCGATGTCGCGTGCGCGCAGCCGCACCGACTGGCGCATCGCGACTTCCAGCAATGAATAGACCTGCTGCGTGTGCTGCGTGGTGGCGGCCACGTTGTAGAGCCCGCCGAAGACCACGGCCGCACCGACCGCCGCCCCCACCAATGCCAGCACAACCGCGGTGAGCAGGATGGTGAGGCGGCGATGGGGTCCGGCTTTCGACATTCGCGGCATTGTCTGACGCGATCGGTGAGCGCCGTGTCGGCGCTGAACGCGTCTTCGCCGACAGAATCGATCCATGCTGACGGCCCCGCTCCCTCTCCGCTCCGGACTTCGTCGCATGGCGTGGCGCAGTGTGCTCACGGCCGCCTTGCCGGCCTGGCTCGCCGGGTGCGATCTCGGCCCGCTGCCCCTGCCGCACGCCGAGACGACCGCATCGCAACAGGAACTCGGGCGGCGCCTGATGGCCCAGTACCAATGCGGCAGCTGCCATGCCATTCCCGGCGTCGACGCAGCACGCGGCCATGACGGGCCGCCACTCGAAGGCTTCGGGCGCCGCAGCTACATCGCCGGCCATGTGCCCAATGCACCCGACGCCCTGGCGCGCTGGATCGTCGAGCCGCACGCCCTCGCCCCGCGCACCCCGATGCCGGCCATGGGTGTCGCGCCGGACGACGCGCGTGCCATGGCGGCGTACCTGCTGGCGCTGCGCTGATGGACCCGAACGCGCACCAGTCGGCCCTGCACCCCGCGGGCCCCGTGGCAGACACGCTCTTC
>CALRYR010000499.1:0-3686 GCA_943372425.1 Variovorax sp. YR752
CGCGCGCTGGCCCGCGCCCTCGGCATCGACGCGGCCGACGGCTGCATCGCCTCGGGCGCGCGCGAGGCACAGCAGAGCGGCCTCTCGCGCGCCGGCTCCGACGAGCCGTGGGCGGTGCTCACGTTGTGCCACTGGGAGGTCGCGATCGACGAAGTCGTGCTGCACGACCCCAGCGACATGGCGATCGATGCCGCCGAATCGCAGGCGCTGCTGGAAGCCGCGCGACCGTTCTTTCAGGAAGACGGCATCGTGCTACGCCGCTCGACCGCGCCCGGCCGCTGGCTGGCGCGCGGCGAACTGTTCCGCGGCCTGCCCACCGCGTCGCTCGACCGCGCCGCGGGCGGGCCGATCTCGGCCTGGGCGCCGCTGACCGACGCGCTCAAGCCGGTGCGCAAGCTGCAGAACGAGATGCAGATGCTGCTCTACACCCAGCGCGTGAACGACGAGCGCATCGCACGTGGCCTGCAGCCGATCAACTCCTTCTGGTTGAGCGGCACCGGGGTGCTCGCCGAAAGCCGCCTCACCGCGGAAAGCCCGGCCGTCCTCGACACGCTGCGCGCCCCGGCGTTGCGCGACGACGCCGCGGCCTGGACCGCCGCCTGGCAGACCCTCGACGCCGGCCCAATCGCCGAACTACTCGCGGCCTACCGCCGCGGCGAGGCGGTGCAGCTCACGCTCTGCGGTGACCGCAGCGCGCGCCGCTTCGCACCACAGCCGCGCGGCGCCCTGGGCTGGATGAAGAACCTGTTCACCCGCACGCGCGCCACCACCGTGCTGGCCGCGCTGTGAAGATCGTCGCCCGCGAGATCCCGCCGCGCAGCGTCTGGGCGCTCGAGCAGGCCGGCGTGCACCCGCTGCTGGCACGGCTGTACGCGGCGCGCGGCGTGCTCGGCAAGGAAGAGCTCGACGACGGCCTGGCGCGCCTGCTGCCGCCCGACACGCTCAAGGGCGCGCGTGAGGCCGCCGTGCTGCTGGCCGATGCGATCCGCGACGACAGGCGCCTGTGCATCGTGGCCGACTACGACTGCGACGGCGCCACGGCCTGCGCGGTGGCCGTGCGCGGCCTGAAGCTGCTCGGCGCCAAACACGTCGCCTACCTGGTGCCCGACCGCGTGGTCGACGGCTACGGCCTCACGCCACCGATCGCCGAGCGCGTGGCCGACGGCGGTGCCGACATGCTCATCACCGTCGACAACGGCATCGCCAGCGTCGACGGCGTGGCCGCCGCCAAGGCGCGCGGCCTGCAGGTGCTGGTGACCGACCACCACCTGCCCGGCCCGCAACTGCCCGATGCGGACGTGCTGGTCAACCCCAACCAGCCCGGGTGTGATTTCCAGAGCAAGAGCATTGCCGGTGTCGGCGTGATGTTCTATGTGTTGCTGGCGCTGCGCTCCGAACTGCGCGCGCGCGGCGTGTTCGATGCGGCGACGCAACCCAAGTTGGACGTGCTGCTGCCGCTGGTCGCATTGGGCACGGTGGCCGACGTGGTCAAGCTCGACGCCAACAACCGCCGCCTCGTCGCCCAGGGCCTGCGCCGCATCCGCGCGGGCGCACTGCCCGCCGGCATCGCCGCGCTGTTCAGCGCGGCCGGCCGCAAGGCGCCGGTCGCCACCACCTTCGACTTCGGCTTCGCGCTCGGCCCGCGCATCAACGCGGCCGGCCGCCTGGCCGACATGACGTTGGGCATCGAATGCCTGCTGACCGACGACGCCGGCCGCGCCGACGAACTGGCGCGCATGCTCGACGGCATCAACCGCGAGCGGCGCGACATCGAGGGCGGCATGCGCGACCAGGCGCTGCTGCTGGCCGAGTCGCTGTTCGACGTCGATGGCAACGGCGGCGAATCCGTGCCCGCGGCCATCAGCGTGTTCGACGCGGCCTTCCACGAAGGCGTGGTCGGCATCGTCGCGTCGCGCCTGAAGGACCGCTTCCACCGCCCGACCTTCGTCTTCGCAGCCAGCGGCGCGCCCGGCAAGGAACAGGAACTCAAGGGCTCGGGCCGCTCCATCCCCGGCTTCCACCTGCGCGACGCGCTCGATCTGGTCGCCAAGCGGCACCCCGGCGTGCTGCTGCGCTTCGGCGGCCATGCGATGGCGGCGGGCTGCACCGTGGCACGCGACCAGATCGGTACCTTCGAGCGCGCGCTCGCGCAGGTCGCGACCGAATGGCTCGACGCCGCCTCGCTCACGCGCCGCATCGACACCGACGGCCCGATCGCCGCCGAGTACATGCGCGTCGACCTGGTCGACACGCTGCACCGCGAGGTGTGGGGCCAGGGCTTCGCGCCGCCGACCTTCAGCGAAGAGGTGGAGGTGATCTCGCAGCGCCTGGTCGGCGAGAAGCACCTCGCGCTGCGGCTCAAGCACCAGGGCAAGCCGGTCGACGGCATCTGGTTCGGCCACACCGAGCCGCTGCCGCCGAAGGTGGTGCTGGCCTTCCGGCTCGATGCGGACGAATGGCAGGGCGTGCGGCGGGTGCGCTTCCTCATCGAAGGGGCCGAGACACGATGACCCCGGCGACGCCCATGTGGCGTTGCCTCATCGTGGAGGACGACGCCGACAACGCCCGCTACATCGCCGATGGCTTCCGCGCGCTCGGCCATGTGGCGGTGATCGCGCGCGACGGCGGCGAGGGGCTGGCCCGCGTCACCGGCGAGACCTGGGACCTGGTCATCCTCGACCGCATGCTGCCCAACGAAGTCGACGGCCTGTCGATCCTCGCCACGCTGCGCGGCCTGGGCAAGAAGACGCCAGTGCTGGTGCTCAGCGCCTTGAGCGCGCTCGACGAACGCGTACGCGGCCTGAAGGCCGGCGGCGACGACTACCTGACGAAGCCCTTCGCCTTCTCCGAACTCGCGGCGCGCGCCGAGGCGCTGGTGCGCCGCTCGCGCACGGCACCGGAGATCCGTACGCTCACGCTCGCCGACGTGAGGCTCGACTTCGCCACGCGCCATGTCGAGCGCGCGGGCCGGCCGGTCGCGCTGCAGCCGCGCGAATTCCGCCTGCTCGCCTTTCTCATGATGCATCCCGGCCAGGTGCTCACGCGCACCATGCTGCTCGAGGCGGTGTGGGACTACCAGTTCGACCCGCAGACCAACGTGATCGACGTGCAGGTGAGCCGCCTGCGCGGCAAGCTCGACGCGGGTGGCGCGGCGCCGCTCATCCACACCGTGCGCGGTGTCGGCTACCGCATGGCCGCCGAGCCCGCCATCGACGAATGATCGACGGCTTCCGTCGGCTCTGGCGCTCGGTCGGCTTCCGGCTGGCCTTCTACTACGGGCTGCTGGTCGCCATCACCATGCTGGCGGCGCTGGCCATCGTCTACCTGCAGACAGTGGGCGTGCTGCACCAGCGCATGGCGCGCCAGGTGACGGCGACGGCAGACCAGTTCGAGGCGCGCTTTGCCAACGGCGGCAGCGTGGCGGTGGCCGCGGAGATCACGCGTGCGCTCGGCGACGGTCGCGATTCGGACAACGAGCTCTACCTGCTGGCCGACCGCGACGGTCGCGTGCTCGCCGGCAACCTCGACGGGCCACCCGACGGCGCGCCCTTCGCCGGCGGCCCGACGCAACGGCGCGCACAGCGGGCCGGGCGCGACGTGGCCGGCTACCTGGTCGCGCGTGCGCTGCCCGACGGGCACCTGCTCGTGGTGGGCCACGACCTGCGCGATCAGGAGGCCATCGAATC
>CALRYR010000500.1:0-3682 GCA_943372425.1 Variovorax sp. YR752
CGTTTCCTGCGCTTGTAGCTCTTCACGTCGCGGAAGCTCTTGCGGTCGGCGCCGCCGACGCCGAGGTAGAACTCCTTGACGTCCTCGTTCTCGCGCAGGCCCTTGGCCTCGCCGTCCATCACGACGCGGCCGTTCTCGAGGATGTAGCCGTAGTCGGCGAAGCGCAGCGCCATGTTGGTGTTCTGCTCGGCCAGCAGGAAGGTCACGCGCTCCTTCTCGTTCAGGTCCTTCACGATCGCGAAGACCTCCTCGACGATCTGCGGTGCCAGGCCCATCGACGGCTCGTCGAGCAGCACCATCGTCGGGTTGGCCATCAGCGCGCGGCCGATGGCGCACATCTGCTGTTCGCCGCCCGAGGTGTAGGCCGCCTGCGAGGTGCGCCGCGTCTTCAGCCGCGGGAAATAGGCGTAGACCTTCTCCAGCGTCTCGGCGATGGCAGCCTTCCCGTCCTTGCGCGTGTAGGCACCGGTCATCAAGTTGTCCTCGATGCTCAGGTGCGCGAAGCAGTGGCGGCCTTCCATCACCTGCACCAGGCCGCGCTGCACCAGCGCCGAAGGCGTGAGTGCCTCGATGCGCTCGCCGCGCAGCTCGATCGTGCCTTTGGTCACCGCGCCGCGTTCGCCCGCGAGCAGGTTGCTCACCGCGCGCAGCGTGGTCGTCTTGCCCGCGCCGTTGCCGCCGAGCAGCGCCACGATGCCGCCTTCGGGCACGGTGAGCGACACGCCCTTGAGCACCAGGATCACGTGGTTGTAGATGACCTCGATGCCGTTGACGTTGAGGAGAGTGTTGGGTTCGCTCATGGTGGTGTCCGAAGCATGCGAAAGGCGCCGATGCGGCGTGCCTTTCGCATGCCGGCTCTCGCGAGCCGGCACGGATGTCAGGTCAGCAGGTGCGGACCTTGATGTTCTTGTCCTTGGCGTACTTGGCGGCGTATTCCTTCACCAGCGGGTCGATGAAGCTCTTGTCCGACTGGTACCAGTCGGACTTGATCTCCCACTTGCCGCCGTCCCACTGGACGATGCGCGCCCAGTCGTCGCCCATGTGGTTGGCGCACGAGGTCTTCACGGGCCGCATGATCTCGCCGAAGCCCAGCGCCTTGAGCCGGTCGGCCGTGAGGTTCAGGTTCTCGAAGCCCCAGCGCACCTGCTCGGGCGTGAGCGCCTTGCCCTTGCCGTACTTCTCCTGTGCGGCGCGGATGGCTTCCACCTGCAGCATCGAGATCATCATCCCGCGGGTGTGCGCCAGCGAGCCGATGCTCTCGACGGGGCCGGTGCCCTGGCCCTTGTCATAGACGATCTTCTTCAGGTCGTCCTGCACCTTGTCCTTGGCCGCACTGTTGTGGATGGTGATGGCGTTGTAGCCCTTGGCGCCGGCGCCGATGTCCTTCACGTCGTGGTCCGAGCCGGCCCACCAGATCGCGTAGATCTTCTCGCGCGGATAGCCGCTGGCCTGGGCCTCTCGGATGCCGGCGGGCGTCATCACGCCGGCCGACCAGAACAGCACGTAGTCGGGCTTCTGCTGGCGGATCTGCAGCCACACCGACTTCTGCTCCACGCCGGGCGGCGTGACCGGGAACAGTGCCAGCTCGAAGCCCTGCGCGGCGGCACGCTTCTGCAGCAGCGCGATCGGCTCCTTGCCGTAAGGCGAGTCGTGGTAGACCAGCGCGATCTTCTTGCCCTTGAGGACGCCTTTCTCCTTCTTGGCGATGTCCTGCATCATCACGTCGGCGGCGGTCCAGTAGGTGCCCAGCAGCGGGAAGTTCCACTCGAACACTGTGCCGTCGGCCGACTGCGACAGACCGTAGCCGGGCGTCTCCACCGGGATCTTGTCGACGATCGCCTTGTCGCTCACCGCGAAGGTCACGCCGGTCGATTGCGTGTCGAAGCCCGAGGCGCCCGTGCCCTTGCTCTTGAGGCGCTCGTAGCATTCCACGCCCTTGGCCGCGTCGTAGGCGAATTCGCATTCCTCGAAGGTCAGCTTGACGCCGTTGACGCCGCCGTCGCGTGCGTTCACCAGCTTCAGGTAGTCCTGTTTGCCGTCGGCCCATGGGATGCCCAGCGGCGCGAACTGGCCGGTGCGGTAGACCAGCAGCGGCACGAACTGCTCGGCCGGCTGGGCCTGCGCGAGCGTGCCCGCGACGACCATCGAAAGCCCCGCGGCGGCGAGTGCCGCGGTGCGTGCGAGATTCCTGAATTGCATGGCTTGTCTCCTTGTAATGAGCACGGTGTGTGCGGGAACGAAATCGATCTGGGATCAGTGAGGGAAGGGCCACAGCCGCAGCTTCTGCCGCGCGGTCGACCAAAGCCGCGCCAGGCCGTGCGGCTCGACGATGAGGAAGAACACGATCAGCGCGCCGAATATCATGTGTTCGAGGTGCGATGCGGTGGCCGTCGACAGCGGCAGGCCCAGCCAGTGCGGCACGTAGTTCAGCAGCAGCGGCAGCAGCACGATGAAGGCGGCGCCAAAGAAGCAGCCGGCAATCGACCCCAACCCGCCGATGATGATCATGAACAGCAGCTGGAACGACTTCTCGATGCCGAAGGCCGCCGGCTCCCAGGCGCCCAGGTGCACGAAGCCCCACAGCGCGCCGGCCACGCCGACGATGAAGCTGCTGACCGCGAAGGCCGTGAGCTTGGCGTACACCGGTCGGATGCCGATGACGGCGGCAGCCACGTCCATGTCGCGCATCGCCATCCATTCGCGGCCGATGGCGCCGCGCACCAGGTTCTTCGCGAGCATGCCGAACACCACCACGAAGCACAGGCACAGCAGGTACTTCTGCACCGGCGTGCTGAACTCGTAGCCGAGCATTTCCAGAGAACGCACGCCCACCGAGCCCGAGGGCGAATCGTTGGTCACCCACTTCACGCGGTTGGTGAACCAGTCGATGAAGAACTGCGCAGCGAGCGTCGCCACCGCCAGGTACAGCCCGCGGATGCGCAGGCTCGGAATGCCGAAGACCACGCCCAGCGCCATCGCCGCCACGCCGCCGCCGAGGATCGACAGCACCAGCGGCATGCCGTCGATGCGCACCTGCAGGTTGTAGGCCGCATACGCGCCCACCGCCATGAAGGCGCCGGTGCCCAGCGAGATCTGGCCGCAGTAGCCGACCAGGATGTTCAGGCCGATGGCTGCCAGCGCGAGGATGAGGAAGGGAATGAGCACCGCGCGGAACGCGTAGTCGCTCACGAGCATCGGCACCGCGACGAAGCAGATCGCCATCAGCGCGAGCATCGCCCAGCGGTCTTGCGCGATCGGGAACAGCGCCAGGTCCGCGCGGTAGCTGCTCTTGAATTGACCGTTTTCTCTGTAGAACATGGTGTGGCTTCTTCAGACGCGGTCGATGATCTTGTCGCCGAACAGGCCCTGCGGCCGGATCAGCAGCACTGCGAGTGCCAGCACATAGGCGAACCAGTTCTCGATGCCGCCGCCCACGTAGGGGCCGAGGTAGATCTCCGACAGCTTCTCGCCCACGCCGATGATCAGCCCGCCCAGAATCGCGCCCGGCACCGAGGTCAGCCCGCCGAGGATCACCACCGGAAAGGCCTTCAGCGCCACCAGCGAGATCGAGTACTGCACGCCCAGCTTGCTGCCCCAGATGATCCCGGCGACCAGCGCCACGAGCCCGCCCACCGACCACACGATGACCCAGATGCGCCCGAGCGGAATGCCGATCGACTGC
>CALRYR010000501.1:0-3682 GCA_943372425.1 Variovorax sp. YR752
CGCACGCGAGCACAAGGCCACGAAGAGCGCCATGCCTGGTTTCGGCCACCACCTGCACAAGCCGGTCGACCCACGCGCCTACAAGCTGCTCGAACTGGGCCGCGCCGAGAGCGAACTGGCGGGCGACAAGATCCGGGCGCTGGAGACGCTGTCGAAAGCCGTCGACGAGGTCGCGGGCCGGCCGATCACCATCAACGCCACGGGCGCCGTGGCGGCGCTGCTGGGCGAGATCGGCGTGCCGACGAACGTGATGCGCGGCTTCGCCGTGATCTCGCGCGCGGCCGGGCTGGTCGCGCACATCGTCGAGGAACAGCAGAGCCCGTCGGGCCGCTTCATCTGGGACACGGTGGAGCACGCGATCCCCTACGTGGGCGAAGGCGGCAAGGCATGAGCGCCGCCCGGCCGCCGGCACTGCCGCTCGACTTGAGCGACCGGGTCGTGTTCGTCGCCGGCGGTGGCTCGGCCGGCCCGGGCTGGAGCATCGGCCGCGCGTCCTGCGTCACCTACGCGCGCCAGGGCGCACGCGTGTGCGTGGCCGACCGCGACGCCGCCTCGGCCGAAGAGACCACCGCGCTGATCCGCGCGGAGGGCGGCGACGCTGCGACCTTCGTCGGCGACGTGGCGCAGTCCGCGGACGTCGAACGGCTCTTCGCCGAGGCCCGCGCGCGCTTCGGCGGCATCGACGTGCTGCACCACAACGTCGGCATCGGCCAGACCGGCGGCCCGATGGAGACCAGCGCCGAAGACTTCGACCGCATCCACGCGGTCAACGTGCGCAGCCTGCTGCTGTGTTCGCAGCAGGTGTTGCCGGGCATGGTGGAGCGTGGCCGCGGCGCGCTGATCGCCATCTCGTCGGTGGCCGGCATGCGCTACATCGGCTATCCGCACCTGGCCTATAGCGTGACCAAGGCGGCCGTGACGCAGTTCACCCGCATGGTGGCGCAGCAGTACGCGCCGCATGGCATACGCGCCAACACGGTGGTGCCGGGGCTCATCGATACGCCCCGCATCGCCAACACAGTGGCGAAGATGTTCTCGGACAACGGCCTCGACGAAGCACGCGCCGCCCGCGCGCGCCAGGTGCCGATGGGTCGCATGGGCACGGCCTGGGACGTGGCGCATGCCTGCGCCTTCCTGGCCTCCGACGCGGCGGCCTACGTGACCGGCACCGAGCTCGTCGTCGACGGCGGCATCACCGGGAAGTACGTCTAGCGGCGTTCAGGCCAGCGCGCGCTGGATCAACAGCTTCTGGATGTCCGAGGTGCCTTCGTAGATCTGGCACACGCGCACGTCGCGGTAGATGCGCTCCAGCGGAAAGTCGTTGACGTAGCCGTAGCCGCCGAGCGTCTGGATGGCGGCGCTGCAGACCTTCTCGGCCATCTCGCTGGCGAAGAGCTTGGCCATCGCGGCTTCCTTCAGGCACGGCCGGCCGGCGTCGCGCAACGCGGCGGCATGCCAGATGAGCTGGCGCGCGGCTTCGAGCTGCGTGGCGCATTCGGCGAGGCGGAAACCGACCGCCTGCTGGTCGAAGATCGATCCGCCGAAGGCCTGGCGCTCCTTGGCGTAGGCCAGTGCGACATCGAAGGCGCTGCGCGCCATGCCGACGCTCTGTGCGGCGATGCCGATGCGGCCGCCTTCGAGGGCGCCGAGCGCGATCTTGTAGCCCTCGCCCTCGGCGCCGATCAGGTTCTCGGCGGGGATGCGGCAACCGTCGAAGTTGATCTGCGCGGTGTCGCTGCTGTGCTGGCCCAGCTTGTCTTCCAGACGCGCGACGTTGTAGCCGGGCGCATCGGTCGGCACCAGGAAGGCGCTCATGCCGCGCTTGCCGGCGCCCTTGTCGGTGACGGCGATGACGATCGCGACCTGGCCGTTCTTGCCGCTGGTGATGAACTGCTTCACGCCGTCGATCACGTAGGCATCGCCGTCCTTGCGGGCGGTGGTGCGCAGGCTCGACGCGTCGCTGCCGGCCTGCGGCTCGGTCAGGCAGAAGGCGCCGAGCATCTGGCCCTGCGCCAGCGGCCAGAGCCACTGCTTCTTCTGCGCGGCGTTGCCGTAGCGCATGAGGATCGCATTGACGGGACAGTTGGTCACGCTGATGGCGGTGCTGGTGCCGCCATCGCCGGCCGCGATCTCCTCGAGCACCAGCGCGAGCGTGAGGTAGTCCAGCCCCGCACCGCCGTCTTCCTCGGGCACGCAGATGCCGTAGGCGCCGAGTTCCGCCAGGCCCTGGTGGGCGGCCTTCGGAAAGCTGTGCTCGCGGTCCCACGCGGGGGCATGCGGCCACAGCTCCTTCTGCGCGAAGTCACGCACCGCGTCGCGGATGGCTTCCTGGTCGGGGGTCAACAGCATCTTGTCTCTTTCGTTGTTGTTCGGGGGTGCCGCGCCTAGCGCGAGGGCGTCTGCTCTTCGGCCAGCTGCTGGCGGTAGCGCACGGCCATGTCGGCCGCGGGCTCCGGTGCCTCGGCCACGCCCAGCTGGTCGTGCAGCATCTGGTTGAGCGAGGGCAGCAGGTCGCGTGCGGGCCAGTCGGCCGGCTGCCACAGCTGCGAGCGCATGAAGGCCTTGGCGCAGTGCAGGTAGACCTCTTCGACATGGACCTCGATCACCAATTTCGGCCGCTGGCGTTCCGCGGCGAACGGGTCGATGAACGCGGCCTCGTCACGCAGCCGCGCGGTGCCGTTGATGCGCAGTGTCTCCTCGAAACCCGGTATGACGAAGAGCAGGCCGATGCGTGGGTCGGCCAACAGGTTCTCCAGCGTGTCGAGCCGGTTGTTGCCGCCGGAATCGGGCAGCAGCACGGTGGAAGGGTCGCTCACCTTCGCGAAGCCGGGCGCACCGCCACGCGGCGACGCATCGAGCAACTGGCCTTGCGGGCCCGCGCTCGCCACCACGCAGAAGGGCGACAGCGTGATGAAGCGCGTCGTGTGCACGTCGAGACGCGGGAGCTGCTTGCGCACCGCACGCTCGCCGGGTTGCGCATAGAGCGCACGAAGCTGGTCGCGTGTGTCGATCATCGTCTTGCGCCCTACTTTCCAGATCCCAGGTCCATGATCAGCCGCGCCGCCATGTAGAGCCGGCGCGGGATCGCGTCGACCATCACGTACTCGGCCTTGTCGCTGTGGTAGCCGAAGCCCGGCAGGCCGAGGCTCTCGATGACGGGTTTGCCCGACAGCGATGCGTAGGCCGCGTCGGTGCCTCCGCCCGTGCGTTCGATCACCGTGGCGGTGCCGCCGGCCTCTTTGTAGAAGCCGAGCGCCTTGTCGACCAGCGCCTTGCCGCCCTCGCCCGCGTTGAAGGCCGGCCGACCGCGCGTGACGACGATCGACACCTCGGAGCCCGGCACCTTCTTCTGCTGCGCGCGCTCTTCGAGCGTCTTCATCGCCGCTTCGAAGTCCTCGTTGCGGGCGTAGCGCACATCGGCGTTGACGGTGGCGCTGTCCGGGATGATGTTGCTGACCGCGCCCCCTTTGACGATGGTCCAGTTGAAGCGCAGGCCCTTCGCCTTGTCGTCCAGGTCCATGGTGCGCAACACCAGGTCGGCCGCCTCGACGACGGCGTTGACGCCGAGTTCCGGCGCAGCCCCCGCGTGCGAGGCCTTCCCCTTGACGTTGGCCAGAACGTAGGCAAGGCCCGACGTGCCGAGCGTGAAGCTCTCGTTGTCCGCGGCGGTCGGCTCGAAAGA
>CALRYR010000502.1:0-3680 GCA_943372425.1 Variovorax sp. YR752
AGCAGTCATCGAGGCGAAGAAGGCGCGCCGGGCGCCGAGGCATCGGACGGTGCGCCGTCCGGGGTCGGTGTCGGGGCGCGCGAATATACCGCACGCCGCAGCGCCGCCCATCGGGCAGGGTCGGCGCGCCGTTCCAGCCACAACCAACGCGACCGGCGGCGGGGCTCGACCAGCCTCAGCAGGATCAGCGCCTGGAGATCGAGCCCGACCTGCGCACGCGCCGCAGCCTGCGGTGCGCGACCGGCCCACGACCAGTACTGCCCGTCGAAGCGCAGCAGACCAGCTTGCCGATGCCCGCCGAAGCACCACGCCACAACACCGGCCAGCAGGCTGCTCCCAATCAAGAGGACCAGTTGGCCATCGGCAGGGCCATCCACAGACATGCCGACACCGAGGGCGCCAGCCCCCCAGAGGGTGGACAGGAAAAGCTGCGCCGCGCGCGACGGCCGGACGGGGAAACTCACCGCCGGGGCGCTGTGCATGGCACGGAGTGCGTCAAACGCGCTTGAACACCAGCGTGCCGTTGGTGCCGCCGAAGCCGAAGTTGTTCTTCACGGCCACGTCGATCTTGAGATCCCGCGCTTCGTTGGCGCAGTAGTCGAGATCACACTCCGGATCCTGGTTGAAGATGTTGATCGTCGGAGGACTCTTCTGCTCATGCAGCGCCATCACGGTGAACACCGACTCGATGCCGCCGGCGCCGCCCAGCAGGTGCCCCGTCATCGACTTGGTCGAGTTGACGACCAGCTTCTTCGCGTGATCGCCGAAAGCCAGCTTGACCGCGTTGGTTTCGTTCACGTCGCCGATCTGCGTCGACGTGCCGTGCGCGTTCAGGTACTGCACCTCGTCGGCATTGACGCCCGCATTGGCCAGTGCCATCGCCATCGAACGGCGCGGGCCGTCGACGTCGGGCGCGGTCATGTGGTACGCGTCGCCCGTCAGGCCGAAGCCGGAAACTTCGGCATAGATCTTGGCACCGCGCGCCTTGGCGTGTTCATACTCCTCGAGCACCAGCACGCCAGAGCCCTCGCCCAGCACGAAGCCGTCGCGGTCCTTGTCCCAGGGACGCGATGCGGTCGTCGGGTCGTCGTTGCGGGTGCTCAGCGCGCGCGGCGCGGTGAAGCCACCGATGCCGAGCGGGGAGATGGTGGACTCCGCACCGCCCGCGATCATCACGTCGGCATCGCCGTATTCGATCATGCGAGCCGACGTGCCGATGGCATGCAGGCCCGTGGTGCAGGCGGTCACGACGGCGATGTTCGGGCCCTTGAACCCGAACTTGATCGACACGTGGCCCGAGATCATGTTGATGATCGACGCCGGCACGAAGAACGGCGAAATGCGGCGAGGGCCGCGGTTCGCGTACTCGCCATGCGTCTCTTCGATCATCGGCAAGCCGCCGATGCCCGAACCGATGTTGCAGCCGATGCGAACGGCTTTCTCGTACGACAGCGCATCGCCCGTGGGCAACCCGCTGTCCTGCACGGCCTGGATGGCCGCAGCGAACCCCAGATGAATGAAGCGATCCATGTGACGCGCTTCCTTCTCCGTGATGTACTGCGTGATGTCGAAACCCTTGACCTCACCGGCGAACTTGCAGGCGAAGGCGCTTGCATCGAAGGCGGTGATGTTCGCGATGCCCGATTTCCCGGCCAACAGATTGGCCCAGGATTCGGTCACCGTGTTTCCGACAGGAGCGATGCAACCGAGTCCGGTCACGACGACGCGGCGTTTGGTCATGCCGGCAAACCTTTCTGGGGAAGCACCGAGGCCGTCTCGCGGTGCGCGCAGCGCCGAAGCGCCGCGGACCGGGACCGGCGCGCGATGCGCGGCCGATCAGGCCTTTTGATTCTTGGAGGCGTAGTCGACAGCGTTCTGCACCGTCGTGATCTTCTCGGCATCTTCATCGGGGATCTCGATGCCGAACTCGTCTTCGAGCGCCATCACCAGTTCCACGGTGTCGAGCGAGTCGGCACCCAGATCGGCAACGAAGGCCTTTTCGTTGGTGACTTGGGACTCTTCCACGCCGAGCTGCTCGGCGATGATTTTCTTGACACGTGCTTCGATATCGCTCATTTGGTTCCCTCTAAGGGTTTATAAAGAATCGGTGGATTTTAGCCGTCCGGCCTGGGCCTGATGCCTCACGGGCCGTACGGAAAACGAATTGCGCCGGGCGCTTACATGTGCATGCCGCCGTTGACGTGCAGTTCCTGCCCCGTCACATAGGAAGCCTGCGGCGACGCGAGGTACGCCACGGCGTGCGCGATGTCGGACGGCTTGCCCAGATGCCCCAGCGGAATCTGCGAAAGCAGTGCCTGCTGTTGCGCCTCGGGCAGGCTGGCCGTCATGTCGGTCTCGATGAAACCGGGTGCGACGCAGTTCACGGTGATGTTGCGGCTGCCGAGTTCGCGTGCGAGCGCACGGGTCATGCCCGCCACGCCAGCTTTGGCGGCCGCATAGTTGACCTGGCCGGCATTGCCGGAGGCCCCCACCACGCTGGTGATGTTGATGATGCGCCCGTAGCGCTGCTTCATCATCGGGCGGATCGCTGCACGCGACAGACGGAAGACCGCCTTCAGGTTGGTGTCGAGCACCGCGTCCCAGTCGTCGTCCTTCAGGCGCATGGCGAGCATGTCGCGCGTGATGCCTGCGTTGTTGACCACGACATGCAGGCCGCCATGCGTCTTGACGATCTCGTCGACCAGCGCATCGAGCGCCGCGCCGTCGTTGACGTCGAGCGCACGGCCCTGACCGCCGAGCGCGCCGAGCGCGGTCGTGATCTTCTGGGCACTGTCGTCGGTCGTCCCGGTGCCGATGACCTTCAGGCCGTGACGCGCCAGTTCCAGCGCGATGGCGGCGCCGATGCCGCGCGAGGCGCCGGTCACCAGCGCGACCTGCCCTTCGAATTTGATGGTGCTCATGGGGTGTTCAGCAGTTGACGGGTGTCGGCGAGCGTTGCTGGATCGTAGACCGTCGCCGTGACGAGTTCCGGCGCGATGCGCTTGACCATGCCGGACAGCACGCGGCCGGGCCCGCACTCCACGACGGTGGCGACGCCGCGCGCCTTAAGGGCTTGCACGCTTTCGACCCAGCGCACCGGCCCTGCAGCCTGGCGCACGAGCGCGTCGCGGATGCGCTCCGGCGTGGTCTCGACAGCGACATCGATGTTGTTCAGTACCGCAATCCGGGGTGTCGCGAATTCGACCGACGCCAGCTTCTCGCGCAGCGCCTCGGCGGCCGGCCGCATCAGGCTGGAATGGAACGGCGCTGACACCGACAGCGGCAGTGCGCGCTTGGCGCCGTTCGCCTTGAGCACCTCGCAGGCCTTGTCGACCGCCGCCTTGCTGCCGGCGATCACCGTCTGCATCGGATCGTTGAAATTCACGGCTTCGACGCATTCGGCGCTGCCGGCGCCGAAACTCGCGGTGACTTCGGCGCAACCGGCGATCACCTGCTCGGCCGCCATGCCCAGCACCGCCGCCATGGCGCCGGTGCCGACCGGCACGGCCTGCTGCATCGCCTGCGCGCGAAAGCGCACCAGCGGCGCGGCCTGCGCCAGCGTCAGCACGCCCGCCGCGACCAGCGCCGAATATTCACCCAGCGAATGGCCGGCGACAACCTCCGGCGTTGCGCCGCCTTCGGCCAACCAGACGCGCCAGGCGGCAACGCCGGCCACCAGC
>CALRYR010000503.1:0-3678 GCA_943372425.1 Variovorax sp. YR752
GAGCGTCGTTGCAGCAGCGCCAGCTGGCTGGGCCGCTGCCTGCGCCGCTGCTCGACTTCCAGCGCATGCGCGATGCCGAACGCCTCGCGGTCGCCGTGCCCGGCACGCGAACGCCACAGCATGGCAAGGCGCGCCAGCTCGTCGTCCGGCACGTGGGCCAGATGCGCGGGCGGGCTCGCGGTGCTCATAGGTCCTTGCGCCATTCAGGCGGCAGCAAGGCGCGCACGTTGGCATCGGCCATCGAGTAGTGACCGACCTTGCGGTCCCTGTCGAAGATCTTCGCCAGGTCCGCGGGGTCGACCGACGGCTGCTCGGGGTCGCCACCGGCGAAGGCGCGGATGCTCTCCATCGAGTCCCAGACGGACATCACGATGACGACGCTCGTACCGTCGTTCCGATCACGGAAGAGCGCGGTGGCCCGATGGTTCCCGGGCGCCGACCGCATTTCCTGCAGTTTGGTCGCCTCGAGATGCGCTCGGCATTCATCGCACAGATCTGTGCGAATCCAGAATGTCCATGTACGGAGAATCTTGTCCATCGAAAAGCAAGTTCTTTCATGGCACCCATGTCGACATCGAATCGACGTTTAGCGATGAATCAGGCTGTGTGGGGACTTGAATACTGCCTGCACCCAGGTGTGGTGGCAAGGCACTAGCGCACAGTCGAAACTGGATGGCCATCCGTCAATGGCGTCGATGCGACACGCGGACGCTTCGGCCCCGCCCCACTGGACGGTGCCTGGCTGATCGGTTGCGCCGCCGACAGCAATATCCCGCTGTCGAACCACCGGCTCAGCGCATCGCGTGCTTCGCCGCCCGCACGATGCTCGCCGCATCCACGCCGAAGAAGTCGCGCAGCGCCGCGCGCGTGTCGCTGCGGCCGAAGCCGTCGGTGCCCAGCGTGAGGTAGCGGCGGCCTTCGGGCAGGAAGGCGCGCACGCTCTCGGGCACGGCGCGCACGTAGTCGGTGGCCGCGATGATCGGGCCGCTGCCCGCCGCGAGCTGCTGCGCGATGAAGGGTGTGCTGGTGGCCTCGCCGTTCAGCGCGCGCGCCTCGCAGGCCTGGCCGTCGCGTGCCAGCTCGCTCCAGCTGGTCACGCTGACCACTTCGGCGGCGATGCCCTCGGCGGCAAGCTGCTGCGCGGCCTTGACGACCTCGGTGAGGATCGCGCCCGAGCCCATCAGCGTGACTTGCGGCACCGTGGACGCAGTGGTCGAATCTCGCCAGCCCTCGTAGCGCCAGCAGCCGCGCAGGATGTCCGCGGCGGCTTCGGCCGGTACGTCGGGCTGCGCGTAGTTCTCGTTCATCAGCGTCACGTAATAGAAGACGTCGCGCTGCTCGACCATCATCTCCCGAATGCCGGCGTCGACGATCACCGCCATCTCGCCCGCGAAGCCGGGGTCGTAGGCCTTGCAGTTCGGGATGGTCGCGGCCACCAGGTGGCTGCTGCCGTCCTGGTGCTGCAGCCCTTCGCCGCCGAGCGTGGTGCGGCCCGACGTGGCGCCGAGCAGGAAGCCGCGTGCGCGCTGGTCGGCCGCGGCCCAGATGGCGTCGCCCACACGCTGGAAGCCGAACATCGAGTAGTAGATGTAGAAGGGCAGCATCGCGAGGCCGTGCACGCTGTAGCTGGTGGCCGCGGCCGTCCAGCTGGCGATGGCACCGGCTTCGCTGATGCCTTCTTCCAGGATCTGCCCGTCGGTCGCCTCGCGATAGCTGAGGATCGAGTCGATGTCTTCCGGCGAATAGCGCTGGCCCACGCTCGAGTAAATGCCGACCTGCTTGAACAGGTTGGCCATACCGAAGGTGCGCGCCTCGTCGGCCACGATCGGCACCACGCGCGGGCCCAGCGTGGCGTGCTTCATCAGGTTGCCGAGCATGCGCACGAAGGCCATGGTCGTGCTCATTTCCTTGCCGGCCGCGGCGACCGCGAACTGCGCATAGGCGGCGAGCTCCGGCTTCGCGATCACGTCGCAGGCCGTCTCGCGCCGCGGCATCGCGCCGCCGAGCGCCGCGCGGTGCGACTGCAGGTACTGCATCTCCACGCTGTCCGCGGCAGGCTTGTAGAACGAGAGCGAGGTCGCCTGCTCGTCGGAGAGCGGCAGGTTGAAGCGGTTGCGAAAGCCGATCAGGTCCGCGCTCTCGAACTTCTTGTGCGAATGCGTCGTCATCTTGCCCTGGCCCGCCGCACCCATGCCGTAGCCCTTCTTGGTGTGGGCCAGGATGACGGTCGGCTGGCCGACGTGCGCCGCTGCTGCGGCGTAGGCGGCGTGGATCTTCACCAGGTCGTGGCCGCCGCGCTTGAGGCGATCGATCTGCTCGTCGGTCATGCCTTGCGCGAGGCGCTGGAGTTCTTCGTTCTGGCCGAAGAAGGAGTCGCGGTTGAAGCGGCCGTCCTTGGCGGCGAAGGTCTGCATCTGGCCGTCGACCGTGTGCGCGAAGGCACGCGCCAGCGCACCAGTGGTGTCGCGGGCGAACAGGCCGTCCCAGTCGCTGCCCCACACCAACTTGATGACGTTCCAGCCGGCGCCGGCGAAGAGCTTCTCCAGCTCGTCGATGATGCGGCCATTGCCGCGCACCGGGCCGTCGAGGCGCTGCAGGTTGCAGTTGACCACCCACACCAGGTTGTCGAGCTTCTCGCGTGCGGCCAACGTCAGCGCACTCATCGACTCGGGCTCGTCCATCTCGCCGTCGCCGAACACGCCCCACACCTTGCGGCCGCTGCAATCCTGCAACTTGCGGTCGGCCAGGTACCTCATGAAGCGGGCGTGGTAGATCGCACTGATCGGGCCGATGCCCATCGAGCCGGTCGGGAACTGCCAGAAATCCGGCATCAGGTACGGATGCGGGTAGCTCGAGAGGCCGCGTGCGCCGGCGCCTTGCGTGAAGGCGGGCGCGGTCAGTTCCTGGCGGTAGTGCGCCAGATCGTCTTCGCTCAGGCGACCTTCGAGAAAGGCGCGTGCATAGACACCAGGCGAGCTGTGCGGCTGGAAGAACACGAGGTCGCCGCCATGGCCTTCGTTGCGCGCATGGAAGAAATGGTTGAAGCCGACCTCGAACAGGTCCGCCGCGCTGGCGTAGCTCGCGATGTGGCCGCCGAGTTCGCCATACGCTTGATTGGCCCGGACCACCATCGCCAGCGCGTTCCAGCGCATGAGGGACGCAAGCCGCTCCTCGATGGCGAGATCGCCCGGGAATGCGGGCTGCTGATCGACGGCGATGGTGTTGACGTAGGGCGTCGCCAGCTCGGGCTGCCAACCGATGCGCCGGTCGCGCGCCACGCGGGCGAGCTCGTCGAGCATCTGCCGCGCACGTTCGGCACCGTGCGCCTGCACCAGCGCGTCGAAGGCCTCGCGCCACTCGGCGGTTTCCTGCGGGTCGGGGTCGGTCGCTGCGGGGGCCAGCAGCGCATGCATCTGGGAGGCGGAGATCGGTGCGTTCATGTCGGCACTTTAGGCCGTCGAGAGCCGAATGAGTTGCTGTCTCGCCGGCTCGTTATCCCTCGATCAAGAAATAATATGCCGTCGGAACGACAATCGGCAGCACTTCATGAAACTCGACCCCATCGACCTGCGCATCCTTGACGAACTGCAGCGCGACGGCGCGCTGTCCAATGTCGAATTGGCGCGCCGCGTGCACCTGTCGCCCTCGCCCTGCCTGACGCGCGTCAAGGCGCTGGAG
>CALRYR010000504.1:0-3673 GCA_943372425.1 Variovorax sp. YR752
CGGCAGGCCGATGCTCGGCAGGCCGCCCAGCAGCACGCCGAAGGCGACGTTGGCGGCGATCACGAAGAACAGCGGCTTCCAGGCCCACTTGCCGATCTTCCCGCCGTCGGCGGTTTCCACCACCAGCGCCTGGAAGATGATCAGCAGGCCCAGCACGGCCAGCAGAATGCCCAGCATGAGCGGGAAGTACCCCGGCCCCATGCGCGCGCCGTCCCCGATGTTGTAAGTGGTGGCGCCCACCGCGAAGGTGGCACCCACCGCGGTGAACATGACCCCTGAAAAGAAGTCAGCCTGACTCTTGATTCCCATTGTTCTCGACCCCGTGAATTGGAGGCGTGAGGGTCGTTGGGCGCGCCTGACCACCGGCTGACCCGAAGGCTAAGCAGTAACGCGTAGCGCCTCGTACGGGTATGCCAGAGGCTGCCCAGAAAACAGGCAATGCAGGACGCAAAAAAGGCTCCCGAAGGAGCCTTTTTCATGTGAGGTGCGAGAGGGCTTAGTAGCCGCCGCGGCCACCGCCGCCGCCGTAACCACCACCGCCGCCGCCGCCGCTACGGCCACCACCGCCGCCGCCGTAACCGCCGCCACCACCACCGCCGTAGCCGCCACCACCGCCGCCACCGCTACGGCCACCGCCGAAGCCGCCGCCAGCAGGACGGGGTTCCATCGGACGGGCTTCGTTCACGGTGAGTGCACGGCCGTCGAGGGAGTGGCCGTTCAGGCCTTCGATGGCAGCCAGCGCTTCAGCGTCGGTGCCCATTTCGACGAAGCCGAAGCCCTTCGAGCGGCCGGTTTCGCGTTCCATCATGACCTTGGCGCTGGTCACAGCACCGAACTCGCCGAAGGCTTGTTCCAGATCGTTGTCGCGGATGGAGTAGGACAGATTGCCTACGTACAGTTTTTTGCCCATGGAGGGACTCCTAATTCAAACCAAAATAACAAAGCGATGGAGTCCCAGAATCACAACTGACTGAATGAGCGCTGTGGCGCGAAACTGACCTATCACCGTTCACGTTTCTGACGGAAGCCCGTCAGGAAACGCTTGCACATTGTCGTTCACTCCAACCGTTTTAGGGAAAAAGCTTTCGTTACACGCGAATAAAGCGCGAAATGCCCTTCGAGACCTGCCTGGATGAGGGCGCTGGCTATCCTTTCGGGCCCCTGTGGCGCGCCACACGCCTTCCGTTTTCCGTCTTTTTTTCCGATCGTTTCGCCGCATGCCATTCACCGCTTTGGGCCTCATTTCCCCTCTGGCGCAAGCCGCCGCCAGACGGGGTTACGCCGTACCCACGCCAGTCCAGTGCGAGGCGATCCCGGCGGTGCTGGCAGGCCGCGATGTGCTGGCGTCTGCCCAGACAGGTTCTGGCAAGACGGCGGCCTATGTCCTTCCTTTGCTGCAGGGATTGTTGGATCGTCGCCACGAAAAAACGCGGCATCCGCGCGCATTGGTGCTCGTTCCCACCCGCGAACTCGCCCAGCAGGTGGGTGAAATCCTGCATGAACTCGCGAAGTGCATGCCCGAAACGCTTCGTATCGCGGTGATGTTCGGAGGCGTTTCGATCAACCCGCAGCTCATGGGCCTGCGCGGCGGTGCCGACCTCGTGGTCGCCACACCGGGCCGGCTGCTCGACGTGGTCGCTCACAACGCGCTGCGCCTGGGCAGCGTGGCGACGCTGGTGCTGGACGAGGCCGACCGGCTGCTCGACCTGGGCTTCTCCGAGGAACTCGGGCGCATCCTCGAGCAGTTGCCGGAACGGCGGCAGACGCTGCTGTTCTCGGCCACCTTTCCTCCGGCGATTGCCGCCCTGGCGACCTCTGCACTGCGCGACCCGCTGCGCATCGATGTGCCGGCCGAGCCCGAAACCGCCCCCGACATCGCGCAACGCGCCATCGAGGTCGACCCGTCGCGGCGCACGCAACTGCTCGCGAAGCTGGTCAAGGACGAGGCCTGGCCGCGCGTGCTGGTGTTCGTCGCCACCAAGCATGCGGCCGAGATCGTGGCGGACAAGCTGCGCAAGACCGGCCTCGAGGCCGAGCCCTTCCACGGTGTGCTGAGCCAGGGCAAGCGCAGCCAGGTGCTGGCCGACTTCAAGGCCTCGCGCGTGCAGGTGGTGGTTGCCACCGACCTGGCGGCGCGCGGCATCGACGTGGTGCAACTGCCGGCGGTGGTGAACTACGACCTGCCGCGCTCGGCCGTCGACCATGTGCACCGCATCGGGCGCACCGGTCGCGCCGGCGAGAGCGGCGTCGCGGTCAGCTTCGTCAGCGCAGACACAGAGGCGCACTTCCGCCTGATCGAGAAGCGCCAGGGCGCGACGGTGCCGCGTGAGCAGATCGCAGGCTTCGAGCCCGCGCCGCCGGCCGAACCGTTGCCGGGGGCGGTCGCGCCATCCGGCAACGGCGGTATCAAGGGCAAGCGACCGAGCAAGAAGGACAAGCTGCGCGCCGCTGCGGCTGCCGCCAAATCCTCCTGAGCTCGGCCCCTCGGGCCCGTTACTTGCACCCCGACCGTGAAGAAGGGCGCGCCGATCCGACGTGCCGACAACCAACGAGGAGCGGGTCGAATGAAGGTTCTGGTTCTGGGCAGCGGCGTCATCGGGGTCGCATCGGCCTACCAATTGGCGTTGGCCGGGCACGAGGTGACGGTGATCGACCGCCAGCCTGCCGCGGCGATGGAGACGAGCTACGGCAACGCCGGCGAGGTGTCGCCCGGCTATTCGTCGCCCTGGGCCGGGCCCGGCGTGCCGCTGAAGGCCATCAAGTGGCTGCTGATGCATCACCGCCCGCTGGTGATCCGCCCGCAGCTCGACCTGGCGCTGGTGCGCTGGGGCGCAGCGATGCTGCGCAACTGCACCAGCGCCCGCTACGACCTCAACAAGAGCCGCATGGTGCGGCTGGCCGAGTACAGCCGCGATTGCCTGAAGGCGCTGCGGGCGCAGACGGGCATCCGCTACGACGAGCGCATGCAGGGAACCCTGCAGCTCTTTCGCACGCAGGCACAGCTCGACGGCACCGCTGCCGACATCGCCGTGCTGCGGCGCGACGGCGTGCCCTTCGAGCTGCTCGACCGCGACGGCTGCATCCGGCACGAGCCCGCGCTCGCGGCCGTGCGCGAAAAGTTCGTCGGCGGCCTGCTGCTGCCCGGCGACGAAACCGGCGACTGCTTCAAGTTCACGCAGCGGCTCGCGGCCATGGCGGCCGACCTGGGCGTTCGCTTTCGCTACGGCGTGCAGATACGGCACTTCGACGGAACGCCCGCGTCCATCGACGGTGTCGTGACCGATGCCGGCACGCTGCAGGCCGACGCGTACCTGATCGCGCTGGGCAGCCATTCGCCGCTGCTGCTGAAGGACGTGGGCATCCGCATCCCGGTCTACCCGGTCAAGGGCTACTCGATCACCGTGCCCATCGTCGATGCGGCCGGGGCGCCCGAATCGACCGTGATGGACGAGACGCACAAGGTGGCGGTCACGCGCCTGGGTGATCGCATCCGCGTCGGTGGCACGGCCGAACTGGCCGGCTACACGCTCAAGCTGCACGAGGCGCGCCGGCAGACGCTCGCGCATGTGGTGGGCGACCTGTTCCCGCGCGGCGGCGACCTGTCGCGCGCCGAGTTCTGGTGCGGCCTGCGCCCGATGACACCCGACGGCACGCCCATCATCGGCGCCACGCG
>CALRYR010000505.1:0-3669 GCA_943372425.1 Variovorax sp. YR752
TCAGCGACCAGCGCGTGACGCTGCCCGGCGGCACGCCGATCGACGATCGGCTGAGCGACATCCTGCTGGGTGCGCAGATCAACTGGACCTCGAAGTGGACCGCCGACACCACCATCCAGTACAACCCCGACTCGCGCAAGTCGGAGCGCAGCACCATCACCGCGCGCTACAGCCCGGGGCCGTACCGCACGATCAATGCCGCATACCGCTACCAGGCGGACAGCACCCCCTCCGCGCAGGACGGCAACAAGTCGATCGACATCGGCTGGCAATGGCCGCTGAACGACCTGTGGGGCGACAAGGGCAAGAACCTCGGGCCGGGGCGGGGCGAAGGCGGTGGCCGCTGGTATGCCGTGGGTCGCATGAACTACAGCCTCAAGGACAGCAAGCTCACCGACGGGGTGATCGGCATCGAATACGACGGTTGCTGCTATATCGGACGCGTGGTGTTGGAACGTCTGTCCACGGGACAGGTCACAGCCAATACGCGGATCATGTTCCAGATCGAGTTCGTCGGCTTCGCGGCCCTCGGTTCGAGTCCCCTGAAGACGCTGGCGCAGAACATCCAGCGTTACCGTCCGCTGCGTGAGCCCGGCGAGACGCCGAGCCGCTTCACCAATTACGACTGAGCCAAAGCAACAATGAAACTCTTCCGTTCCACCGTCACCATCGCCTGTCTGGGCGCACTGGTGGCCACATCGCTCGCGCAGGCGCAAGGCCTGGGCCTGCGCCCGAGCGGCGGCACCGGCATCACCGACATCATGCGCGGCGGGCCGCGCGTGAATGCGACCACGCCGGGGCCGGCTGCTCCGGTGGCGCCGGCGGCGCCGACCGGCCAGCGCGCCGCCGAGTACATCGTTGCCCTGGTGAATTCCGAGCCGATCACCAACACCGAGGTCCAGAAGCGCGCCGCGCGCATCCTTCAGCAGAACCCCGAGGCGCAGCGCGTGCCGCGCGCCGAGCTCAACCGCCTGGTGCTGGAACGGCTCATCTCCGAACGCGCGCAGCTGCAGGTGGCCAAGGAAGCCGGCATCAAGGTCGACGACCTCGCCATCGACCAGGCCGAGCAGCTGGTGGCGCGGCAGAACCAGGTGAGCCTCGAGGAGCTGTACCGCCGGATCGCCGCCGATGGCGTCAGCAAGCAGGAATTCCGCGCCGACCTGCGCGATCAGCTCACGCTGACCCGGGTGCGCGAGCGTGAGGTCAATTCCCGCGTCAAGGTCAGCGACACCGAGGTCGAGCAGTTCCTGCAGGAGCAGCGCAGCGGCAATGCGGCCGTGTCGCCGGAATTGAACCTTGCGCATGTGCTGGTCGCCGTGCCGGAAAACGCCAGCGAAGCGCAGGTGAAGGCGCTGCAGCAGAAGGCCCAGGGCCTGGCCCAGCGCGCGGTCGGCGGCGAGGACTTCGCCACGCTGGCGCGCGAGAACTCCGATTCGCCCGACCGTGCCAATGGTGGCGTGCTCGGCCTGCGCTCAGCCGACCGATATCCGCCGCTGTTCGTCGAGGCGACCCAGGCGACGCCGGTCAACGGCATCGTCGGCCCGGTGCGCTCGGGTGCCGGGTTCCATGTGATCAAGGTGCTGGCCAAGGGCCGGGCCGGCGCCGCGGAAGGCGTGGTCACGCAGACGCAGGTGCGCCACATCCTGCTGCGCAATGACGAGAAGCGCAGCACGGCCCAGGCCATCAAGCAGCTCGCAGAATTCAAGCAGCGCATCCAGTCCGGCGCGGCTGAATTCGCCGGCCTGGCGCGCGACAACTCGGAAGACGGCAGCGCCAAGGACGGCGGCGATCTCGGCTGGGGCCGCCCCGGCCAGTTCGTGCCTGAATTCGAGGAGGCGATGGACCGCCTCGCCCCCGGGCAGATCAGCGACCCCATCGTGTCGCGCTTCGGTGTGCACCTGATCCAGGTGCTCGGCCGCCGCGAGGCCAAGCTGAGCCAGACCGAGCAGCGCGAAGCCGCGCGCGCGGTGCTGCGCGAGAAGAAGATGGACGAGGCCTTCGAGACCTGGGTGCAGGAAACCCGTGCCCGTGCCTACGTCGAACTGCGCGAGCCGCCGCAGTAAATGAGGCAACCGGCCTGATGGCCCAGCACATCGCGCGCAAGCGCTTCGGCCAGCACTTCCTGTCGGACGGCGGCATCATTGACGCGATCGTGCGGGGCATTGCCCCGCAGCCGGGCGACGCGATGGTCGAGATCGGCCCGGGCCTGGCCGCGCTCACGCAGCCTCTGGTCGAGCGTTTGGGCCGGCTCACGGTGATCGAGCTCGACCGCGACCTGGCCAAGCGGCTGCGCGAGCACGGCCAGCTCGACGTGATCGAGTCCGATGTGCTCAAGGTCGACTTCGCGGCGCTCGCGGCCCGGCTCGCCGGTGATCCGCCCCAGCCGCTGCGCGTGGTGGGCAACCTGCCCTACAACATCTCGACGCCGATCCTCTTCCATCTGCTCGGCTACGCGCATCTGATCGCCGACCAGCACTTCATGCTGCAGAAGGAAGTGATCGACCGCATGGTGGCGAAGCCGGCCACGTCCGACTACAGCCGCCTGAGCGTGATGCTGCAATGGCGCTATGCGATGGAGAACATCCTGTTCGTGCCGCCGGAGAGCTTCGAGCCGCCGCCGCGCGTGGACAGCGCCGTGGTGCGCATGGTGCCGTTCGCGCAGCCGCCGGTGCTCGACGCCGCCCGGCTCGGCGAGATCGTGCAGGTGGCCTTCAGCCAGCGCCGCAAGATCCTGCGGCACACGCTGGGACGCTGGCTGGACGAACACGGCTTCGCGGGGGCCTTCGACGCGCAGCGACGTGCCGAGGAAGTGCCGGTAGCCGAGTACGTGGCGCTGGCGCAGGCGGTTCCGCCCGCAGCCGGCGCCTGAGTGGCCGGACGGTACAAAGAAGAAAGCCCGTCATCGACGGGCTTTCTTCCTCAGGCTGCGGCGAGCCAGTATCCCGCGTTGAAGGGGCTGCTCATGCGCAGCGCCAGCGGCGACACATCGACCAATTTGTCGGTCGGCATCTTTTCTGCGGTGGGATCGACGGGCGCGATGTCGATGCCGGTGATCGGCGCGCTACCCTCTTGAGCCTCGGTCGCCCGTTCTGCTTGGCTGGTGGATGCAGAACGGGCTACAGAAAAGAATAGAAGCACCTGAACGGGATCTTCCGGTCACCCCAGTAGTCCGAGGCGTCGCGGAAGATATCGAGCAGCTGTTCGCGGGCTTCCTTGTCGAACTTGGCGTTGGCCGGAATCTGTTCCAACACGACCACGAAACCGGGCTGCGGGCCCGATTTATGCAACGGGTCGGTCATGCAGTCGTACAGCGCGTCGAAGTTCTTCCCGAAATGGGCCGGGAAAGTGAACTGCTGCGCGATCAGGTCGAGCACGTCCTGCTTCGACTGGGCATTGGCCAGGTTCGCATACAGGAAGTGCTGCCCGGACGCGTTCGCGGCATCCTGCAGGTCGTTCACGCGGAAGGCGCGAATCGACTGCACGATGTTGGGTCGCACGGCACGAAGGGATAAGGTCATCTCCGCTGGTCTTTCCATGGTTGTCGTCGTCGTCATTTCTGTGGGGCGCATTGCGGCGCTGCTCCAATCCAGTTCATCGGTCATGGCGAAATCCGCCTGAAACTCGCATAGTGATCCGCCGTGTACCAGCACGCCTCCGGCGCTGCCGGCC
>CALRYR010000506.1:0-3654 GCA_943372425.1 Variovorax sp. YR752
GACCCCGCGAGCCGCCGCGAACTGCCCTGACGACGCCTACAGCCGACGACCCGCGATGCGCTACCCCCTGCCCTACGCCTTTGCGCGTGCCCAGCAACTGCTTCTGGAAGAAGCCGGTGACGGCAGCTGCACGCTGTGGATGCCGCGCACCCCGCCGCGCAGCGCGCTCGGCGAAGTGTCGCGCCGCTTCACCATCAAGGCCTTCGAGCCGCTGCCGGCCGACCAGCTGGCGCAGCGCATCAGCGCGGCCTACGCCAAGGGCGAGTCGAACGCCGCGACGGTCGTGAGCGAGGTGCAGGGCGAGGCCGACCTGTCGCGCATGATGCAGGAGCTGCCCGCCGTCGAGGACTTGCTCGAATCGGCTGGTGACGCTCCCATCATCCGCATGCTGAACGCACTGCTGACGCAGGCCGCGCGCGACGGCGCCAGCGACATCCACATCGAGCCCTACGAACGCACGTCGTCGGTGCGCTTCCGCATCGACGGCACGCTGCGCGAGGTGGTGCAGCCCAACCGTGCGCTGCATGCCGCGCTGATCTCGCGGCTGAAGATCATGGCCGACCTCGACATCGCCGAGAAGCGCCTGCCGCAGGACGGCCGCATCTCGCTGCGCATCGGCACCCGCGCGGTCGACGTGCGCGTGTCGACTTTACCCAGCGCACACGGCGAACGCGCGGTGCTGCGCCTGCTGGACAAGAACGAAAGCAAGCTCACGCTCGAATCGGTGGGCATGCTCGGCGACACGCTCGAGCGCTTCGAGTCGCTGATCTCGCAACCGCACGGCATCATCCTGGTGACCGGCCCGACCGGCTCGGGCAAGACCACCACGCTGTACTCGGCGCTGGCCCGGCTCGACGCCAGCCGCAGCAACATCATGACGGTCGAGGACCCGATCGAGTACGAACTGGCGGGCGTCGGCCAGACGCAGGTCAACGCCAAAATCGAGCTCACCTTCGCCAAGGCCCTGCGCGCCATCCTGCGGCAGGACCCGGACATCATCATGATCGGCGAAATCCGCGATTTCGAGACCGCGCAGATCGCCATCCAGGCCTCGCTCACCGGCCATCTGGTACTGGCCACGCTGCACACCAACGATTCGGTGAGCGCCGTCACGCGGCTGACCGACATGGGCGTCGAACCCTTCCTGCTGAGCTCGTCCCTGCTGGGCGTGCTGGCACAGCGGCTGGTGCGCAGGCTCTGCCCGGTCTGCGCCGCGCCCAGTGACAGCGGCGAACTCGCACCGGTGGGCTGCGAGGCCTGCGGCCACACCGGCTACCAGGGCCGCACCGGCATCTTCGAACTGCTGGTGGCGGACGACACGGTGCAATCGCTGATCCACAGCCGGGCGCCCGAGAGCCAGATATTCGTCGCAGCCGAACGCGGTGGCCTGCGCTCCATGCGCGAAGACGGCGAGCGGCTGGTACAGGCCGGCGTCACCTCGCGCGCCGAGCTGATGCGCGTGACCCGAGACTGAGATGAAGCCCACCCCCGATGCGCCTGCGGCGCCTCCCCCTCAAGGGGGCGCACCCGGCGGCCTGGCAGAGCCAGTTCCGCGGGTGCCCTGGCATGGGCCGTGCTGGCTTCATACCATGCGGGTGGCGCGCAGCGCTATGGAGAACTGACATGCCCGCCTACTCCTTCGAGGCCATCGACGAACTGGGCAACCCGCGCAAGGGCGTGCTCGAGGCCGAGACCGCGCGCACGGCGCGCGGCATGCTGCGCGCGCAGAAGCTCATCCCGCTGGAGGTCACCGTCGTCGGCAACGCCGCCGCACAGCGCAAGGAAAGCGGCGGATGGCGCCGCTTCATCGGCGGCGGGCGCGTCTTCAGCACGACCGAGCTGGCGGTGTGGACGCGTCAGATCGCCGGGCTGGTGTCGTCCGGCCTGCCGCTCGAACGCGCGCTGACGGCGCTCACCGACGAGGCCGAGCGCGAGAACCAGCGCAACCTGGTCGCATCGCTGCGCGCCGAGGTCAACGCCGGTTCGCCCTTCGCGCGTGCGCTGGCACAACACCCGCGCGAGTTCTCGCCCATCTACACCGCCGTGATCGGCGCCGGCGAGCACAGCGGCAACCTCGGCCTGGTGCTCGAACGCCTGGCCGACGACCTGGAACAGCGCCAGGCACTGCAGCAGAAGCTGGTCGGTGCGGCGCTGTATCCGGCCATCGTCACGCTGGTGGCGATCGTCATCGTGATCTTCCTGGTGAGCTACGTGGTGCCGCAGGTGGCCAACGTGTTCGCCGGCACCAAGCGCGCCCTGCCCTTCCTCACCGTCGCGATGCTGGCCATCAGCGACTTCGTGCGCAACTACGGCTGGGCGATGCTCGTCGCCATCGTCGTCGGCGTGGTGGCGATGCGCACCGCGCTCGCACGGCCGGCCTTCCGCGAGAAGTTCGACGCGGCCTGGCTCACCCTGCCGCTGGTCGGCAAGCTGGCACGCGGCTACAACGCGGCGCGTTTCGCCAGCACGCTCGCCATGCTGGCCACGGCCGGCGTGCCCATCCTGCGCGCGCTGCAAGCCGCCGCCGAAACGCTGGGCAACCGCGCCATGCGCGCCGATGCGCTCGATGCGCTGGTGCTGGTGCGCGAAGGCGCGCCGCTGGCCTCGGCCCTCGCGCAGAAGAAACGCTTCCCCGGCATCGTCTCGATGTTCGCGCGCCTGGGCGAACAGACCGGCACGCTGCCGCTGATGCTGCAGCGCGCGGCCACGCAACTGGGCGCCGAGGTACAGCGCCGTGCGATGCACCTGGCCACCATCCTCGAACCGCTGCTGATCGTCGGCATGGGCGGCGTGGTGATGCTGATCGTGCTCGCCGTGCTGATGCCGATCATCCAGCTCAACCAGTTCGTGAAGTAGCCATGGCCGCGACGCTCGACGACAAGCTGGTGGTGGCGATCTCCTCGCGGGCGCTGTTCAACCTCGAGGAAGAGAACCGCCTCTTCGAGTCCGGCGACCCCGACGGCTACATGCGGCTGCAGTACGAGCGGCTCGACGTGCCGGCGCAACCCGGCATCGCGTACTCGCTGGTGCAGAAGCTGCTGCGCTTCAACGACGACGGCGTGCAGCGCGTCGAAGTCGTCATCCTTTCGCGCAACGACCCGGTGTCGGGCATGCGCATCTTCCGCTCGAGCACCGCCGCCGGCATCAAGCTGCAGCGCGGCGTGTTCACGCAGGGCCGCGCGCCCTTCGGCTACCTGCGGCCGCTGCGCGCGCATCTCTTTCTCTCGGTCAACGCCGAGGACGTGCGTGAAGCGCTTCACGCAGGCTTCCCCGCCGCGCGCGTGCTGGTCGAATCGGTCAAGGCCAGCGACGCCTTCCCGAACGAAGTGCGCATTGCCTTCGACGGCGACGCCGTGCTCTTCAGCGACGAGGCCGAACGCGTGTTCCAGGCCGAGGGGCTCGACGCCTTCCAACTGCACGAGTCGAGCAAGGCCCAGCTGCCGTTGCCCGAAGGCCCCTTCAAGCCGCTGCTGGCCGCGCTGCATCGGCTGCAGATGGCGGGCAATGCATCGATGCGTATCCGCACCGCGCTGGTCACGGCACGCAGCGCACCAGCGCACGAACGTGCCATCCGCACGTTGATGAACTGGAACGTGCGCGTCGACGAAGCCATGTTCCTCGGCGGCCTGCCCAAGGGCGAATTCCTTCGCGAAT
>CALRYR010000507.1:0-3647 GCA_943372425.1 Variovorax sp. YR752
GACCAAGAAGGCCATCGGCGAGCGCATCAAGGACATCGACGTCGTGATCGAACTGCTCGATGCCCGCTTGCCGGCCTCCAGCGCGAACCCGATGCTGGCCGATCTCACCGGCCACAAGCCGGGCCTGAAGGTGCTCAACAAACAGGATCTGGCCGACCCCGCGCGCACGCCTGCCTGGCTGGCGCACTACAACGCGCTGCCCGACACGCGCGCCATCGGCCTGGACGCGAGCCAGACCACCCCGGCCCGACAACTCGTCGAGGCCTGTCACGCGCTGGCGCCCAACCGCGGCGGCATGGCCAAGCCGATGCGGGTGCTGATCTGCGGCATTCCGAACGTGGGCAAGTCGACGCTGATCAACACGCTGGCGGGCGGTCGCAAGGCCAAGACCGGCGACGAGGCCGGCATCACCAAGCTCGAACAGCGCATCACGCTGGCCGACGACTTCTACCTGTGGGACACGCCCGGCATGCTGTGGCCGCGCATCATCGTTGCGAAGAGCGGCTACAACCTCGCCGCCAGCGGCGCGGTGGGCCGCAATGCCTTCGACGAGGAAGAGGTGGCGCTGGAACTGTTGGCTTACGTGAAGCAGCACTACGCCGCAATGCTCGCGACGCGCTTCAAGCTCGACCTCGACGCCGCAACCGTGGCGGGCATGACCGACGAAGATTTGCTCGAAACCATCGGCCGCAAGCGCGGCGCGCTGCTCGGCAAGGGGCGGGTGAATGTGCAAAAGGCGGCGGAGATCGTGATGCATGCCTTCCGCGACGGCAGCCTCGGGCGCATCACGCTGGAGACGCCGGAAGAGTTCGCAGCGTGGCTGGCCGAAGGCCAGCAGCTCGACGCCGAACGCCAAGCCAAGAAAGAAGCCCGGGGCGGCAAAGGGCGGCGTGCATCCGTGTCGGACGCAGGCGCCTAGACCCCATCAGTCTTTCAGGACGATCTTTCCGGCCTCGAGGTATTCGTCGTACTGCATTCGCGGGATGGCCGTGAGACCGACCACGCCTTTCTCGGCTTCCCAGCTCAACGTCGCACTGTCGGGTGCAAGCACCACTTCGACGGTCGTGCCGACCGGGATGACCAGGGGCACGCCGTCGCCCGGTGAATAGCTCACATGGCCCTGGATGGTGGCGAACTGGCTCATTCTTGGATCCTCCTTCATTGATAAGACATTGATTGGAAACGATCCGACCGAGCGCGCCTGTCGGAGAAATGGCCGCCTCGGCATGCGACGCCTGCACTTGTAGCAAACTTCCATGGCGCTACGGCGTTCGCCTGAAAAATACTTAAACCTTTCTCCCACCTCATGACGCAAGCCCCTCCCGTTCTCGAAGTCCTGCCGCGCGACATCAGCGCCTACCGCGAGGGCAACACCGGCATCGATTACGTCCACCGTTTCGAGTCCGGCAAGCCGGGCCCCCACGTGCTGATCAACGCGCTGACGCACGGCAACGAGATCTGCGGCATGGTTGCCGCCACGCACCTGCTCGACACGGGCGTGCGCCCGAAGATCGGCACGCTGACCGTGAGCTTCTCGCACATCGAGGCCTACAACGCCTTCGACGCCGAGAAGCCCTTCGACAACCGGCAGATCGTGCACAACCTCAACCGCATCTGGTCGGCCGAGATGCTCGACGGCGCGGAAGACAGCCCCGAGCTGCGCCGTGCACGGCTGCTGCGCCCGGTGATCGACGCTGCCGACTACATCCTCGACATCCATTCCACCAGCCAGGACGTGGTGCCCTTTTGGGTCTACCCGGCCTACGACCGCAATGCCGAAGTGGCGCTGGCCGTGGGCCTGCCCGCGGTGCACCTGGTCATGCCCAACGGCCTGGGTTCCGGTACGCCGCTGATCCAGTACGGGCACCACGGGGAGACGGACGGGAAGGGCGCAGCCATGGTGGTCGAATGCGGCCAGCACTTCAAGCAGTCGGCCGCCGACCTCGCGACCGCGGTGACGCTGCGTTTCCTCGCGCACTTCGGTTTGATCGACGCAGACCCAGCCGCTCCGGCGCCCGGCCCGCAGCGGCGCTTCGAGCTGCTGCAGACGCACATGATCAAGGACGCCAACTTCCACTTCGTGCGCCCGCTGATCGGCTTCGAAACCTTCGCCAAGGGCGAGCTCATCGCCACCAACGGCGACGAGGAAATCCGCTCGCCTTGCGACGATTGCACCATCTTCATGCCGGCGCAGCGCGCCATCGTCGGGCGCGAGGCGGTCTACCTCACCCGGCCGCTCTGAACGACCGCGCCGTCGCGCGTGTCGAGCGGGTTATCACGGGTGGATGGCGCCAGGGCGCGCGCCTATCCTGATTCAGCGGGCCCTGCAAAGTGGTGCGCTTCTTGCATGCTCCTCCGCAACGCGCCGAGGCGCTTTTTTTATGACTCTGCCCTGGAGAAAAACCCACATGCGAGGCCTTGCTTCAACCGCTTCCTTTCGACCGCACGCGCGCCGCTTGCTGGTCGCCGCCGTCGTGGCCGGTTCCGCGTTCTCGGGTGCCGCTTTTGCACGCGACCTGGTCGTCGCGCTGAAGACCGAGCCCACGTCGATGGACCCGCAATACCACGCGCTCACGCCCAACATCCAGCTGTCGCAGACGCTGTTCGATCCGATGGTCTGCGTCGACGCCGATCTCAAGCCCGAGCCCTGTCTGGCCGAGTCCTGGAAGGCCGAAGGAAATGTCTGGACCTTCAAGCTGCGCCCCAACGTCAAGTTCTCCGACGGCTCGCCCATGACCTCGGCCGACGTGCTCTTCACTTTCGACCGCGTGCCCAAGGTGCCCAACAGCCCGTCCTCCTTCAAGATCTATCTGCAGAAGGTCGAGAAGATCGAGGCGCCCGATGCGCTGACGGTGCGCATCACCACGACCGAGCCCTATCCGCTGCTGCCGATCAACATGGTGGGCCTGCCGATCATGTCGGCCAAGGCGGCAGCCGGCGCGGCGCCCGAAGGCAAGACCACCACCGAACTGAATGCCGGCACGGGGCTGGTCGGCACCGGCCCGTACAAGTTCGTTTCGTGGAAGCGCGGTTCGGAGATCATTTTCGAGCGCAACCCGAACTACTGGGGCAAGGCGCCCGCTTGGGACAAGGTCATCTATCGCCCGATCAGCAACCCCGCCGCTCGCACGGCGGCCCTGCTCGCGGGCGATGTCGACCTGGCGGAAGACCCGCCGACCGACGATCTGGAGCGCCTGAAGAAGGAGCCCAAGCTCACGGTCGAGACCAAGGCCTCGAACCGCGTCATCTACGTCGCGCTCGACCAGAACGGTGAGACGACGCCCGGTATCACCGACACCAACGGCAAGAACCCACTGCTCGACAAGCGCGTGCGCGAAGCGCTGTCGTTGGCCATCGATCGGCAGGCGCTGGTGTCGCGCACCATGGGCGGCGTGGCGTCGCCCGCCGCACAGCTGCTGCCGTACCCGATGTTCGGTGCCAGCAAGAACCTCACGACCGCCGCCAAGCCGAACCCCGAGAAGGCCAAGGCCCTGCTGAAGGAGGCCGGCTACCCGAACGGCTTCACGCTGGTGCTGGGCACGCCGAACGGTCGCTACATCAACGACAGCAAGGTCGCGCAGACGCTGGCCGCGATGTGGACGCGCATCGGTGTGAAGACCTCGATCGATGCCAACGCGCCGGCCGTG
>CALRYR010000508.1:0-3647 GCA_943372425.1 Variovorax sp. YR752
AACAACGGGTTCTCGGCGGACTTCTTCGCCACCGTCTTGTCCCACGATGCGAGCTGCGCGCGCAGGATGGCATCGGGCGTCTTGTAGAACTTCACGCCGGCCTTCTTGAGCTCGATGTAGTCCTGCGAGTTGCGCTCGATCGCCTTCCAGCTCATGTCGGCGCTGGCGGCCTGCACACCGTAGTCGATGATCGCCTTGAGTTCAGGCGGCAGGGCCTTGAGTTTCGGGCCGTTGAACAGGATCTCGAACTGCTCGCCCGACTGGTGAAAGCTCTGCAGCATGCAGTTCTTGGCCACGTCGGGAAAGCCCAGCACACGGTCGCTCGAGGCATTGTTGAACTCGGCCGCGTCGATCAGGCCGCGGTCGAGCGCCGGCACGATTTCGCCGCCGGGCAGCGGGTTCACCGCGGTGCCCATGTCGGTGAACACGTCGACCGCCAGGCCCACGGTGCGGAACTTGAGGCCCTTCATGTCCTCGACCTTGGCCACCGGCTTCTTGAACCAGCCGAGCGGCTGCGTGGGCATCGGGCCGTACAGGTAGGACACCACGTCGAGGTTGAGGCTCTTGTAGACCTCCTCGATCAGCGCCTTGCCGCCGCCGTAGTTGTGCCAGGCCAGCACCATGTTGGCGTCCATGCCGAAGCCGGGGCCCGAGCCCCACAGCGCCAATGCCGAGTTCTTGCCGTACCAGTAGGCGATCACGCCGTGGCCGCCGTCGAGCGTGCCCTTGGCCACCGCGTCGAGCAGCTGGAAGGCCGGCACCACCGAGCCCGCGGGCAGCACCTCGATCTTCAGGCGGCTGCCCGCCATGTCGTTCACCTTCTTGGCGAAGTCCTGCGCGTACTCGTGGAAGATGTCCTTGGCGGGCCAGGTGCTCTGGAAGCGCAGCGTGGTGGTCTGCGCCATGCTGACCATCGGGGTGGC
This sequence comes from Variovorax sp. YR752, assembly GCA_943372425.1. GTDB lineage: Bacteria > Pseudomonadota > Gammaproteobacteria > Burkholderiales > Burkholderiaceae_C > Variovorax. The sequence continues at coordinate 924 of CALRYR010000508.1, forward strand.
CATGGCGCCGGCCGCGACGGCGGCGCCCTTCAACAGATTGCGACGGCGATTCGGTGTTTGCTCGGTCATGCGTTGTCTCCGTTGTGGTGTCTGGAAAATCCAGGCCGCCCATCTTTGGTATGTATCGATTCGTGACGCAGAGGGTTTTCACGCAGCGTCCAGAATTGAGGCGCTGCACGCGTGCCTCGCCCTCTGAGGCGGCGGCGACCGCGTCGATTAACCCTATGAAGATTGAGGACTGAAATGACCCAAGCCGATGTTTCCATCACCCCGGCCGACGGCTATGCCGGCGACGTCACACCCGAGCAGGCCGCACAGTGGATGGCCGACGGCCAGGCGGTGCTGGTCGACGTGCGCAGCGACGCCGAGCGCGAGTGGGTGGGCTACGTGCCGGGCGCCGTGCCGCTGGCGTGGAAGCAGTGGCCGGGCATGGCGATGAACCCGGGCTTCGACGAAGGCCTGCGGGCCGCCGTGCCGGCCGGCGGCAAGGTGGTGCTGTTGTGCCGCAGCGGGGTCCGCTCGATCGCCGCCGCCAAGCGCGCGACCGAGCTGGGCATCGAGGCCTACAACATCCTCGAAGGCTTCGAGGGCAACCCCGATGCGGACGGCCACCGCGGCCGAACCGGCGGCTGGCGCTTCCGGGGCCTGCCCTGGAAGCAGAACTGACAGCGCCGGTCGCGCTTCCTCGCGAATAATCCGGCATGACCTTTCTCGCCATCGACATCGGCAACACACGGCTCAAATGGGCGATCTATGCGGCAGGGAGCCCGGGCGCCGAGCTGCTGGCGAGCGGCGCCGAATTCCTCGACCACATCGAGCGCCTGGCCGAAGGCCCATGGGCCGATCTGCCGTCGCCCACCGCCATGCTCGGCTGCGCGGTGGCCGGCGACGCGGTGCGTCGCCGCGCCGAGGAGCAGGTGTTCGAGCGCTTCGATTGCCCGGCGCGCTGGGTGGTGTCGAGCGCCGCTGAAGCCGGATTGATCAACGGCTACGACCACCCCACACGCCTGGGCTCCGACCGCTGGGTCGCGATGATCGGCGCACGCCACCGCATGCTGTCGCAGGGGCCGGCGCGGCCGATGGTGGTGGTGATGATCGGCACCGCGGTCACGGTCGAGGCCATCGACGTGCACGGCAAGTTCCTGGGCGGCCTGATCCTGCCGGGCCACGGCATCATGCTGCGGGCGCTGGAGTCGGGCACCGCCGGCCTGCACGTCCCGACCGGCGAGGTGCGCGACTTTCCCACCAACACCAGCGACGCGCTCACCAGCGGTGGCACCTATGCCATCGCCGGTGCGGTCGAGCGCATGCGCCAGCATGTCAAGACGCACTGCGGCGCCGAGCCGGCCTGCTACATGACCGGCGGCGCGGGCTGGAAGATGGCGCCCTCGATGGTCAGCCCCTTCGAGCTGGTCGACGGGCTCATCATGGACGGGCTGCTGGTGATCGCCGAGGCGCGCGCGGCCGGCTGATGCCCAGGCTCAGGTCGCGATCAACCCATCGACGCCCTGGAACATCGCCTGGCGCGCCTGGCTGACGACCTGGCCCTTCCAGGCATCGGTGTCGGTATAGAACGCCTCTCGCATGCGCGAGTGGATGGCTTCGGCCAGCTCCGGCGCGGCGTCCGGGTGCTTGTGCAGCCAGTGGTCGGCGCGCAGCGCGCCCATCACCTCGAGGATCGGCTGCGTGCCGTATTCGAGCGCGATGCCCGTGTACTCGGCCTGCGGGCACTCGTCTTCGATCGCGCCGCACATCAGGCCGGTGAGCCGCGCCGAGGTGGAGGAGCCGTCGTAGATCGACGTCACGGCGGTCTCGCCACCCCACCAAGCGTTCGCACGTGCATAGGCCGCCGCGTCGTCGCGGCTGGCAAAGATGCGCTCCCCGTGCCCGTTGGGGCCGAGGCCGGTGTGCAGGTCGATCCAGGCCAGCCGCTGGGCCTTCTGCGCATGGGTGCGCAGCACCTGCCGCAGCGTTCGGTTGCTCCAGGTCGGCGCGGTGCCGCCGAAGAAGAGGCCATCGTCGAACTGGTACTGGCCACCCGAGATCGCGGCCTGGTACGCCGCCACGCCGTGCGCGCCGATCCAGCCGTCGATCTCGGCCTGGTTCTTGGGCGAAGGCGGCCAGGCGTCCGGCAGCAGCAGCGGGTGCAGCTCCGCATAGCCCGCGTTGACAGGCAGCGGCTTCGTGAAGTCCGCGAAGTTGCGGTTGAGGTCGACGTTCTCCTGGGTCACGCGCCGGCCATATGAAAAGCCGTGCGGGTTCAGCGCATGCACGTAGAGCACGCCCACGCCGGCCGCGCGCGCCTTCTCGCGCCACTCGGTGTCGTGCAGCGCGAACACCTGCACGCCGCTGCCGCAGTGGCCTTCGATGCCGTGGCAGGCGCTGGTCACCATCAGCAGGTTCTGCGCGTCGGCCGGGCCGTCGTAGGCGACGTCCATCGCCAGGTCTTCGCCGTCCTTGCCCTTCAGCGGGTGCGGTCGCGTGTCGACCGTGAGGCCCGCGGCGACACAGCCCTGCAGGAACTTGCGGCGCGCCAGCGCATAGCTCGGCGAAAAGGCCTCGACGACGCCGATCACAGGCCCGACCTGCCGGGTTGCAGGAACTGCTCGGCCAGCTCGACCCAGCAGGTCGCGCCCAGCGGGATCAGGTCGTCATTGAAGTCGTAGCTGGCGTTGTGCAGCGTGCAGGGGCCACCGCCATGGTGCATGGCGCGGTGCGCGCCGT
>CALRYR010000509.1:0-3646 GCA_943372425.1 Variovorax sp. YR752
CGCCAGGGCCGCAGCAATGCCGAAGCCGGCACCCACGACGCGCTCGCAGCGCGACGGGTCCGATGCGAGGAAGCCGCCGACCACCATGCCGGCCGCGCTCGCGACCATGTAGACCGTCAGGCACACCGCGATCAGCGCGACCGGCACGGCGTGCAGGTGGCCGGCCGCGGCCGGCGCGAAGGTCTGCACCACGCTGATGACCATCGCATAGAAAAAGAAGAACCCGAAGCACATCCACACCGCCGGGATGCGCAGGAAGTCGAACTGGCCCGCGGTCGGCAGATGCGCGTCCTGCCCGGTCGCCTTCTGCACCGTCTTCACGTCGAGCGCGAACACGCTGCGGTACAGCCACAGCACCACCAGCACCGCCAGGGCCAGCGCACCGGCCGCGGCGAGTGCCACGCGCCACGACGTCGCCAACGCGATCGGCACCACGAAGGCCGGCGCCAGCGCCCAGCCCAGGCTGCCGGTGATGCCGTGCACGCTGTAGGCATGGCCCAGCCGCGTGGGTGCGACCTTGCGGTTGAAGAGCGTGTAGTCGACCGGGTGGAACACGCCGTTGCCCACGCCCCCGACCACCGCGCTGGCCAGCAGCATCCAGTAGCTCTGCGCCATCGCATAGCCGAAGCCGGCCAGCCCGAGCATGCCGAGGCCGACGAACAGCACCGGCCGCGGGCCCAGCTTGTCGACGATGAAGCCCGAGGCCGCCTGCACCAGGCACGAGACGACGAAGAAGACAGTGAGCACCGCGCCCAGTTCGGTGTAGCTCACGTTGAACGCGTCCTTCAGCCAGGGGAACAGCGGCGCCAGGATGAGCTGGCTGAAGTGGCTGATCGCATGGGCCAGGCCGACCAGACCGATGAGCTGCGCGTCGGTGCGCAGCGTGTTCTCGGAAGGCGTTCGGGAGGTGGTGGCTTGGGACATGGCAGCGGGCGAAGGGAGCGGGCTTCGATCGTAGGCCGGGCGGACGCGGCAGAATGGCGATACATGGACAACATTTGTCGAAACCATGACAGTTGCTGAACCGAAGACCGAATCCCCCCGCCCCCGGCCCCTAAACCCTCCGCCCGCTACGACGGTGGTGGAGCCGCTGACGCCGCATCTCTATGCGCCCGATGCGGTGCGCCCGCTGCGCGCCAAGGAGCACTTCCTGCAGGCCGACACCTTCGTCGAGCTGCATGTTCATCCCTGGCCACAGCTCACCTTCTCGACCCGCGGCGTGATCCGGCTGAGCACGCAGGACGGCAGCTACATCGTGCCGCCCTCCCGCGCGCTGTGGGTGCCGGCGGACGTGCCCCACAGCATCACGCTGATCGAGGACGCCGAGCTGCGCACGGTCTACGTCCACAGCTGGCTGGCGCCGCCCTGGGAGCGCTGCGAAGTGCTGGAGATCAGCGCGCTGATGCGCGCGCTGATGCTGGCGCTCGACACCACGCCCGACGGCCGGCCGCCGACGGACCCGCAGGCGCCGCACCGCGAACGCATGATCGCGCCGCTGCTCATCGACGAGATCGAGCGCGCCACGCAGATCCGCATCGACGTGCCGCTGCCGGCCGACAAGCGCCTGCGCCAATTGTGTGAAGCGCTGCTGCGCAACCCGGCCGACCGCGCCACGCTGGCCGAGCGCGCGACCGCCATCGGCGCCAGCGAGCGCACCGTGGCGCGCCTGTTCCACCACCAGCTGGGCATGAACTGGCAGCAGTGGCGTCAGCAGGCCGTGATGGCGCATGCGCTGCCGCTGCTGGCGCGCGGCATGGCCGTGAGCCAGGTCGCTACAGCCTGCGGCTACGCGACCGACAGCGCCTTCTGCGCGATGTTCAAGGCCGCCACCGGACGCTCGCCCACCGCGTTCCAGCACAAGAAGCCGAGATAATCCCGCGGTGCATTCCGAACCCTCCTGCGCGCCGGCATCATGGCGATGAACCGCGACCAGCTTCTGCGCTGGTTCCCCTTCCTGGCCTGGCCGCGCCCCGACCGCGCCCTGCTCATCAACGAAGCGTCCGCCGGCATCACCGTCGCGTTGATGGTCATCCCGCAAGGCGTGGCCTATGCCGCGCTCGCGGGCATGCCGCTGGTCACCGGCGTGTATGCGGCGCTGTTCCCGGCCCTCATCGCGGTGCTGTTCAGTTCGTCGGCACGGCTGTCGGTCGGTCCGACGGCGCTGACCAGCCTGCTGGTCGGTGCGTCGCTGGCGCCGCTGGCCGTGCCGGGCAGCCATGAATGGGTGGCGCTCGCGGTCTGGCTCACGCTGCTGTCGGGGGGGATGCAGTTGCTGCTGGGCGTGGCGCGTTTCGGCTGGCTGCTGCGGCTGGTGAACTCGCCGGTCCTGATGGGCTTCACGCAGGGTGCCGCGGTGCTCATCACGCTGTCGCAACTACCCGCCCTGCTCGGCTTCACCGGACGCAGCTACGCGCAGTTGCTGCAGGGCCCGCCGCCCGATGTCATGGCGATCGCCTTCGGCCTTGGCGGCATGGCGATGCTGTGGTTCGGCAAGCGCATCGCGCCCCGCTTTCCCACCACGATGGCGCTGGTCGCCGTGAGCGCGGCGCTGAGCTTCGCCGTGGGCTATGCGCTCAAGGGCGGTGCGGTGATCGGGGCCTTGCCGTCAGGGCTGCCGTCGTTCTATTGGCCCGGTGGCCTGAGCACGGCCGAACTCGGCAGCCTGCTGCTGCCGGCCTTCCTCATCACGCTGGTGAGCTTTCTCGAGACGGCGTCGAGTGCCAAGGTCGACAACGCCCGCGCCGGCAAGCTCTGGAACGAGAACCAGGACCTGATCGGCCAGGGCCTGGGCAAGATCGCCTCGGGACTCACCGGCTCGTTCCCCACCAGTTCCTCTTTCTCGCGCTCGGCCATCACGCTGTACGCCGGAGCGAAGACGCAATGGTCCACGCTGTTCAGCGTGGGCGTCGTGGCGGCTGCGCTGCTGTGGGCGATGCCGCTGCTGTTTCATGTGCCGCAGGCCGTGCTCGCGTCGGTGGTGGTCACGGCCACGCTGGGGCTGATGAAACCCCGGGCCTTCGTCGCGCTGTGGCGCATCTCGCGCATCGAGGCGGCCATCGCGGCCGCGACCTTCGTGCTGACCATTGCGACCGCGCCGTCGATCTACTGGGGCGTGCTCGGCGGCCTGCTCGCGGCGCTCGCGCACTACATGTACCGGCACCTGCACCCGCGCATCATCGAAGTGGGCCTGCACGCCGACGGCAGCCTGCGCGACCGCCACTTGTGGCACCTGCCACCGCTGGCGCCGAATCTCTACGCCTTGCGGATGGACGCCGAACTCGACTTCGCGTCCGCCAGCACGCTGGAACACGCCATTACCGCAGCGCTGGCCGAGCGTCCCGGGCTCACCGACGTGTGCCTGTTCGCGCACCCGATCAACCGTGTCGACCTGACCGGCGCCGAAGTCTTCGGCAACATCCGGCGGCTGCTCGAATCGCAGGGCGTGCGCCTGCACCTGTCGGGCCTCAAGCTGCCGGCGCAGCAGGTGTTGGAACGCGCCGGGCTGCTGAAGCCGGGGGCGTTGTTCTTCAGCTATCGGACGGATGCGGAGGCGCTGGCGGCGTTGCGCGCCGCCGCCGAGGTCAGTCCCGAACCCGCCCTCGCAGGTTCTTGATCTCCGAGCGCTGGCTCTTGCCCTCCAGCCGCC
>CALRYR010000510.1:0-3641 GCA_943372425.1 Variovorax sp. YR752
TGGGACGAATTCCGCATCGAGCAGGTGCTGACCAACCTCATCACCAACGCCCTGCGCTACGGCCGCGGCAGCCCGGTGGCGGTGGCGGCGATGCGCTCGGGCGACTTCGCGGTGCTGACCGTGCGCGACCAGGGCATCGGCATCGCGCCGGAAGACCAGGGCCGCATCTTCGAGCAGTTCGAGCGCACCGACGACAGCCGAAAGCATGCCGCCGGCCTCGGCCTGGGGCTCTACATCACCCGCGAGATCGTGCGCGCGCATGGTGGCGAGATCACCGTGGAAAGCGCGCCGGGCGAAGGCGCTCTCTTCCGCGTCACACTGCCGCTGCACGCCCCGCCGGAAGACGCCTGAGCGCGCTCCCGTCCTCGGAGCCCGTGGGTGCTTGGCGGGCATGAGAAAATCACGGGTTGCTTCCCGGTTCGCACCGGGCCACCGTACTTTTCGAGGATCTCCCCATGGACGCAGAACAAATCAACCAAATCGGCGCATTGCTGGCAGACCTGAGCGCCCGCACCCTCGAGTTACGGGGGTATCTTTGACTACGATGCCAAAGCTGAACGCCTGAGGACGGTCAACGCGTCGCTCGAAGACCCGAACGTCTGGAACGACCCCAAGAAGGCCCAGGAACTGGGCCGCGAGAAGAAATCGCTCGACGACGTGGTCGTCACGCTCGACCGTCTCACCAGCGGCCTGTCGGACAACACCGAGCTCTTCGAGATGTCGAAGGCCGACGGCGACATGGACGGCCTGAAGGCCATTGCCGATGACGCCGCCCTGCTCGAAGCCGACATCAAGCAGCTCGAGTTCCGCCGGATGTTCAACAACCCGGCCGACCCGCTCAACGCCTTCGTCGACATCCAGGCCGGCGCCGGCGGCACCGAAGCCTGCGACTGGGCCAGCATGCTGCTGCGCCAGTACCTGAAGTACGCTGAGCGCAAGGGCTTCAAGACGCAGATCGAGGACGAAACCCCGGGCGACACCGCCGGCATCAAGGGCGCGACCATCAAGGTCGAGGGCGACTACGCCTTCGGCCTGCTGCGTACCGAGACCGGCGTGCACCGCCTGGTGCGCAAGTCGCCCTTCGACTCTTCGGGTGGCCGCCACACCAGCTTCGCCTCGATCTTCGTGTACCCGGAGATCGACGACTCGATCGAGATCGACATCAACCCGTCGGACGTGCGCACCGACACCTTCCGCGCATCCGGCGCTGGCGGCCAGCACATCAACAAGACCGACTCGGCGGTGCGGCTCACGCACATCCCGACCGGCATCGTGGTGCAGTGCCAGGACGGCCGCAGCCAGCACAGCAACCGCGACGTGGCGTGGAAGCGCCTGCGCTCGCGCCTGTACGACCACGAGATGCGCAAGCGCCAGGAAGAGCAGCAGAAGCTCGAAGACAGCAAGACCGACGTGGGCTGGGGCCACCAGATCCGCAGCTACGTGCTGGACAACAGCCGCATCAAGGACCTGCGCACCAACGTCGAGATCTCGGCCACGCAGAAGGTGCTCGACGGCGACCTCGATGCCTTCATCGAAGCGTCGTTGAAGCAGGGCGTCTGATGGCGCGCGACGACGGCGAACCCGCCCCCACGAATTTTCTGGAGACCCTCGATGCTGCAACTGCGTGATGGACAAGGACAGCCGCTGGCGATCCGCCGCGAAGACTATGTCGCCCCCGCCTGGTGGATCGACACCGTCGAACTGACCTTCGACCTGGACCCGACCAAGACCCGCGTACTCAACCGCATGCGGCTGCGTCGCAACCCCGACAGCCCCGGCGGCCCGCTGCGGCTGGACGGCGACGAGCTGAACCTGGCGCGCGTGCTGGTCGACGGCCAGGGCGCCTCGTTCCGCATGGACGCGGGCCAGCTGGTGATCGACAACCTGCCCGAAAGCTTCGAGCTGGAGATCTTCACCACCTGCTGCCCAGTGAAGAACACCAAGCTCATGGGCCTGTTCGTGAGCGAGAACACCTTCTTCACGCAGTGCGAGGCCGAAGGCTTCCGCCGCATCACGTATTTCCTCGACCGCCCGGACGTGATGGCGAACTACACCGTCACGCTGCGCGCCGACAAGGCCGCCTACCCGGTGCTGCTGTCAAACGGCAACCTGGTCGACAGCGGCGACCTCGACGACGGTCGCCACTTCGCGAAGTGGGTCGACCCCTTCCGTAAGCCGAGCTACCTGTTCGCGCTGGTCGCGGGCAAGCTGGTGGCGCGCGAGCAGCGCATCCGCACGCGTGCCGGCAAGGACCACCTGCTGCAGGTGTATGTGCGCGCCGGCGACCTCGACAAGACCGAGCACGCGATGAACTCGCTGATCAACTCGGTGCTGTGGGACGAGGCGCGCTTCGGCCTGCCGCTGGACCTCGACCGCTTCATGATCGTCGCCACCAGCGACTTCAACATGGGCGCGATGGAGAACAAGGGCCTGAACATCTTCAACACCAAGTATGTGCTGGCCAACCAGGCGACCGCGACCGACACCGATTATTCGAACATCGAAAGTGTGGTCGGCCACGAGTACTTCCACAACTGGTCGGGCGACCGCGTGACCTGCCGCGACTGGTTCCAGCTCTCGCTCAAGGAAGGCCTCACCGTCTTCCGCGACCAGGAGTTCAGCATGGACCTGTGCGCCGATGCCTCGGCGCGCGCGGTCAAGCGCATCGAAGACGTGCGGGTGCTGCGCACCGCCCAGTTCCCCGAAGACGCGGGCCCCATGGCCCACCCGGTGCGGCCCGACAGCTACATCGAGATCAGCAACTTCTACACCGTCACCATCTACGAGAAGGGTGCGGAGGTCGTGCGCATGATGCAGACGCTGGTCGGCCGCAAGGGCTTCGAGGCCGGCATCACGCTGTACTTCCAGCGCCACGACGGCCAGGCCGTGACCTGCGACGACTTCGCGCAGGCCATCGCCGACGCCAACCTCGACTCCGACCTGTCGCGCCTGCTGCCGCAGTTCAAGCGCTGGTACAGCCAGGCCGGCACGCCGCGACTGGCGGCCCAGGGCCAGTACGACGCCGATGCACGCACCTACACGCTGCGCTTCGAGCAGACCTGCACCCCCACGCCGGGCCAGGCGCTCAAGCTGCCCTTCGTCATTCCGGTGAACGTGGGCCTGCTCGACGGCGCTGGCCGCGAACTGCCGCTGCAGCTCGATGGCGAAGTCGACGTGAAGCGCGGCACGCGCACGCTCGTGATGACCGAGTCGGCGCAGCAGTTCACCTTCGTCGGTGTCGACGCCGAGCCGGTGCCGTCGATCCTGCGGGGCTTCAGCGCGCCGGTGATCCTCGACTTCGACTACAGCGACGCCCAGCTGCTCACGCTGCTGGCCAACGACCCCGACCCCTTCAACCGCTGGGAAGCCGGCCAGCGCCTGGCCCTGCGCAGCGCACTCAAGGCCATCGACGAGAGCGCGGCACCCGGCGCACCGGTGCTCGACGCCGCGTACATCGACGCCATGGCGTCCGTGCTGCAAGACCCCGCGCTCGACGCCGCCTTCAAGGAACTGGTGCTCACGCTGCCATCGGAGACCTACATCGCCGAGCAACTGCCGGTGGTCGACCCGCAACGCATCCATGCCGTGCGCGAAACCATGCGGGCCCAGCTGGCGACGGCATTGGTGCCGCAATGGCAGAC
>CALRYR010000511.1:0-3633 GCA_943372425.1 Variovorax sp. YR752
GTGTGGTCGTCGACCAGCGCCAGGCCTTCGGCCTTCTCGGCGAGCCAGCCAAGCGCGTTGAGGTCCAGCAGCTCGGTCTTGCGCAGCGTGACCACGCCCGCGTAGTTGACGCCGTTCGAGGCGGCCTGCGTGATGCTGCTGATCTCGAGGTTCTGGTCAATGGCGGCGATGTCGGTGGCGTTCGCGGGCACCTCGACCAGGAACAGCTTGTTCATCACCTTGCCGTCGCTCTTGCGCGCGCCCTGCTCGATCACGATGAAGCGGCCGTTGCCCAGGCTCACCAGGTCGCCGAGCTTCGCGTTGCCGGTGCGGTCCTTGTCGTACATGCTGCCGTCGATCGGGTAGGCGTAGAGCTTCGAGGTCTCCGTCGTCGGGTCGAACTCGAGCCAGCGCGCGAACTTCGCGATGTGGCGCACGTCGGTGTTGCTGCCGCCGGGCGGCTTCGCCTTGATCGACTTGCCCGAACTGTCGCGCGGATCGATCGGGCTCTGCAGGTAGCCGTGCAGCTTGCCGCTGGCGACGTCGAGCGCCAAGCCTTCCATGCCGCGGTTCGGCCGGCGCAGCGCCAGCACCATCGGCAAATCAGCGGCGCCGTTGCCGGGGCCGTAGCGCTTCTCGACCACACCGCTGTCGATGGCGATGCGCGCGATGAAGGGGCCGTACTCGTCGCTGGTCCACAGCACCTTGCGCGCCTTGTCGAGCACCATCGTCTCGGGGTCGAGGCCGTTGGCGTCGAAGTTGGCCTTGGTGGCGTCGAAGACGTAGGTGTCGGTCAGCGGCGTCTCGCCGGTGGCGCCGACGCCGGTTTGCGGCGGCAGGCCCGTGAGCTTCCTGTCGGCGTTCAGGCGCAGCGGCGTGCTCGACTGCAGCACCGCGCCGTTCGACGCGACACGCACCACACCGAAGCTCGGCGCGAAGGACGGCGCCGGGAACACCTTGCTGATGTTCAGCGTGCCGGATGCACCGGGCACCGGCGCGTTCGGGCCGTCGCCGTTCGGGCCGCGGTCGGTGATGGCATAGAACTCCAGCGCGCCGTCGGCTGCCGTGCCCTTGAAGGCCAGGCCGGAACCGTAGGCTGGCAGGAAGCCGTTCGGGAAGTCGGCGCGCGTCTTGGCGTTGTCGCCTTCGTACGGCACGTAGTATTTGGCGTCGGCCTGCAACTGGTAGCGCGAGACCTTCAGCGCAAGGGTGCCGAGCGCGTTGGTCTGCGTCGCTGATTCCTGAATGACGGTGTTGAGCTGCGCAGCGAGCGTGTTCTCGAAATGCTCGAGTGCCAGCGCACGACGGCCGTCGTCCACGGTGCGGTTGGCGTAGGTCGCCGGCAGCGCGGCCAACAAACTGTTGAGTGCGGTGTTGAACGATGCCGCAGACGCCGAGAAGTCCAGCGCGCCGGCCTTCAGCGCCGCACGAATCTCCGCGGTCAGACGGATGCCATTCGACGGGTCGCGGTCCTCGTCGAGGCTCTGCAAGGTGAGCAGCCGATTGACGACCGCATCGGCCTTCACGTCGGTGCCGGTCGCCAGGGTCAGCGGCGTCACGGTGGTGCCGCAGGTCGCACTGCCGATCACCAGGGCGCCGATGCTGAACTGCACGGTCTGGCCTTCTTCACAGACGAAGTCGCCCTTGGCACCGGTCTGGGCCTTCGTGCCGTTGCCTGCCACGTAGTCCAGCCCTTCGACGGCCGCGTCGAGAAAGACGCCGTTGACGGTCTTCGCCGTCGGCGTGCTGCCGGTGCTGCCGCCGTTGCCCGCCGTGGCCGTTCCGCCGCCGTCTCCGCCGCCGCAAGCCGCGACCAGAAAGGTCGCGATGATGGACGCCAGCAGAGGCCGTCCCGAAATCGATTGTTGTTGTGTCATGTGCAAGTTCCTGGACAAGGCGCCACGCACGCGCGCGGCTGCGGGGATTAGCCCCGAGGCTTGTGACAGGAAGGTGACGCTGGCGGGTGGGTCGATATCAGCCGATCGACAGCGGCGGGGCTCGATAGACCAGCGCCTTCAGCGATCGCTCTTCAGACACATCTGCAAAAGCGGGCGGATTCGCCAGCCGCTCCACGAACGTCAGTTCTGGCGCCAGTTCGCTCATGGCGTCCATCAAGAAAGCCGGCCCGAGTTCCGGCGCGTTGAGGCAGAGCAAGACGTGTCCGTCCGGTGCCAGCAGGTCCGGCAGGCGCTTCATCAGCCGCGCGTAGTCCTTGGTCGCGACAAAGCTGCCCTTCTGGTAGCTCGGTGGATCGATGATGATCAACCCGTAGGGTCCGCCGCGTGTCACCTTTCCCCACGACGCGAACAGGTCGTGCGGCAGAAAGCTGACACCGGACAACACCCCATTGGCGCGGTGGTTCTGCTGCCCGATGGCCAGCGCCGGCTTGCTCATGTCCAGGTTGGTGACATGCGCTGCCCCCGCCAGTCGCGCGACGACCGAAAAAGCGCAGGTGTAGGCAAACAGATTCAGCACCCGCACGCGCGACCGCGGGCCAGCGCGCGCCGCCACGTACGCTTGCACCCAGCGCCGTCCTTCGGCCATGTCCAGGAACAGGCCATGGTTCTGCCCCCTGGCCACATTGACGCGGTAGCGGACACCGGCTTCGGTGACCCAATGCGCGTCCGGCACGGCGCCGGCCATCACCTGCGTGTGGCTTTGCGCTTCGTGCCGACACTGAAACACCCAGTGCAGCGTCTCACCGGGCGCCAGTTGCTCCCAGCGCCGCTCGAGCGCCGAACCGATGACACCCAACTCCTCCTCGGCCACAGGCTGGAAGCTGGTCAGCAGCCAGACCGGCGGAAAGAAGTCGAGCGACAAATGCGCACAGTCAGGGTGCAGCGCGCCGCGGCCGTGAAAGATGCGCTGCGCGTCGGTGGGCAGCGACATGGAAGCGATGGCGTCGAGCAGGGGCTGCATGGGAGCGTGGGGCGTCCGAACCAAAAGGGCTCTGATTCTGTCGTATGCGCTGCTCGGGCATCGGGTCAGGTGCACAGCGACAATGCACCTCTATGACCCAAGGCAAGCGCACCACCACGGTTCTGCACACACTTCCGAACGGGGTCCGGCTGCTCGCCATTCCCATGCCCCATGTGCAGAGCGCCAGTGTGGGCGTGTTTCTACGGGTCGGCGCGCGCGACGAGACACCGGTGAACAACGGCGTCAGCCATGTCCTCGAGCACATGGCGTTCAAGGGCACCACCACCCGCTCCGTCCAGGCCATCAACCTCGATGCGGAGCGACTGGGCGCGGATGTCAACGCGTTCACGGGCAAGGACACGACCGCTTACTTCATGACCGGCCTGGGCCGGCACGCAGCGCAACTGACGCGCATGACGGCCGACATCGTGCTCAACAGCACCTTTCCCGACGTCGAGCTGCAACGCGAGCTGGACGTGATTCGCCAGGAGGCCATCGAGTACGAGGAGGATCCGCAGGATTGCTCCAGCGAGTTGCTCGACCGCGCCATCTGGGGTGACGACCCGATGGGCATGCCGGTGATCGGCACCGTCGCCAACATCGAAGGCTTCACCCGGCATGACCTGGTCTGCCACGTGCAGTCCCACTACGTCGCGGAAAAGACCATCGTTGCTGCGGCCGGGAACTTCGACGTCGAGGCCTGGGTGGCGCTCGCCGGCGAACTCTTTGCCGCCA
>CALRYR010000512.1:0-3633 GCA_943372425.1 Variovorax sp. YR752
TCGCCCGAGAAGCCCGGCGCCAGCAGCGTGACCTGCTTCGACAGGCCCGACGCGCCGAACTGCTTGATGAAGTTCACGCCCATGCCGCCGGGCAGGAAGAAGAACACCGCGTCGGGCTTGGCGGCGCGCATGGTCGCGAGCTCGGGTGCGTAGTCGAGCTGGCCCATCTTGGTGTAGAGCTCTTCCACGATCTCGCCCTTGTACTGGCGCTTGAAGCCGGCCAGCGATTCGCGGCCGCCGGGGTAGTTGGGCGCGATGAGCGCGACGCGTGCGAACTTGCGGTCGGTCGCGTACTTGCCCACGGCCTGCGGGATGTCTTCGTTGTGCCAGGCCACGGCGAAGAAGTTGCGGTTGCACTTGGCACCGGCGTAGTCGCTCGGGCCGGTGTTGGGGCTCAGGTAGATGGTGTCGCTCGCCAGGATGCCGGGCAGCAGCGGCAGCAGCACGTTGCTGAAGACGACGCCGGTGACCAGGTCGACCTTGTCGCGCTTGATGAAGCGGTCGACCGCCTGCAGCCCATTCTCCGGCTTCTGCTGGTCGTCGATGATTTCCATCTGCACCGGCAGGCCGCCGAGTTTGTCGCCACTGTTCTTGATGCCGAGGTTGAAGCCGTCGCGCACCTCGTTGCCGATCACCGCGCCGGGGCCCGACAGCGTCGTGAGGAAGCCGATCTTGATCGCATCGGCCGCCTGCGCGGCGGAGGCTGCGAGCAGGGCGCCGCCGAGGGTGGCCGCCAGGGCGAGGCGGTGCAGGGAGGGACGTGGCATGCGGGCAGCTCCAGTTCGGGCAGGGGGTGCGGCGAAGTCTAGGAGTCGACCCGCGCCGGCAGCTATCCGCAAACGGCAAACGCGCGGCGCTGGGCTGTCCGATTTACGCAGCACTCGGCGCGCCTGCGGCGGCCTTGCCGATTCCGGACAAGCCCTTGCCGATCGCGGCTAGTTCGCATCGCCCGATCTCCCCACACTGGTGCCTGACGTCGTGGACGGACAAGGACCCATTCGATGATTGCCGATGACGAGCTGGCCGCCCTGGTGCGGCCCGACAGCGTGAACAAGCGCGTCTACACCGACCCCGCCATCTTCGCGCTGGAGATGGAGCGCATCTACGGCCGCGCGTGGATCTACGTGGGCCACGACAGCCAGGTGCCGAACACCGGCGACTACCACACGACCCGGCTGGGCGACCAGGACGTGGTGATGGTGCGCGCGACCGACGGCGCGGTGAAGGTGCTCTACAACCGATGCCCGCACAAGGGCGCCAAGCTGGTGAGCGAAGGCGACGGCTGCGCCGGCAAGTTCTTCCGTTGCCCGTACCACGCGTGGACCTTCAAGCTCGACGGCACGCACCTCGGCGCACCGATGCGCGACGCCTTCGAGGGCACGGCTTTCGACCCGACGAACCCGCAGTTCTCGATGGCGCCGTTGGCGCGTGTCGACAGCTACCGTGGCTTCGTCTTCGCCAGCCAGAGCGCCGAGGGCCCAGGGCTCCGTGACTTCCTCGGCGGGGTGGCGAGTTCGATCGACAACCTGTGCGACCGCTCGCCCGTCGGCGAGGTCGAGGTGGTGGGCGGCGTGTTCCGCGTGATGCAGGAGTCGAACTGGAAGGTGTTCTACGAGAACCTGCACGACACGATGCATGCGCGCGTGACGCACGAGTCGTCGTTCCGCGCGGCACGCGACGAGGCCGCCGCCATCGGCGAGATGCCCTTCGAGCTGCTGATCCAGGACGGCAACGGCGAGCCCTACACCTTCTGGGAAAAGCTGGAGCTTCGCGCGTACCACGGCGGCCACGGCTACATGGAGGGCATCTTCGACCCCAGCGCCGCCACGCGCGACCCGGTGGCGCGGGCGCACTTCGAGTGCCTGAGCGAAGCAGTGGGCGAAGAACGCGCCCGCGAAGTGCTCGGCATGAACCGCCACAACACCATCCTCTACGGCAGCGGCTCGCCCCACAACGTGTTCCAGCAGTTCCGCGTGATCCGCCCGCTGGCGGTCGACCGCACGCTGATCGAGATTCAGCTGTTTCGCTGCAAGGGCGCGCCCGACGCGGTGTTCGACCGCGCGCTGACCTACGCCAACCTCATCAACTCGCCCTCGTCGAACGTGATGCCCGACGACGTGGAGCTGTACCGCCGCTGCCAGCAGGGCAACAACACGCGTGGCGGCGAATGGGTGAGCCTGCACCGTTACGTGGGCACCGACCGCGTGCTGCCCGACGGCGCGGTGTCGACCAACGGCACCAGCGAGTTGCCGATGCGCAACCAGTTCGCTGCATGGCGGGACTACATGCTCGGCAAGGAGGCTGCGCATGCTGCTGCTTGACCGCACCTTCGACGTCTCGACCACACCAACGACGCCGGCGCCGGCGCCGGCCGACCCGGCGCTGGCGCACGAGGCCGCGCAGTTCATCGGCCGCGAGTCGCGACTGCTCGACGAGCGCCGCTTCGACGACTGGCTGGCGCTGTGGACCGACGAGGGCCGCTACTGGATGCCGCGCCACCACGCGCAGGCCGACCCGTTCCAACAGATCTCGCTGTTCTGGGAAGACCGCATGCTGCGGGAGACGCGCGTGCGCCGCCTGCTGCACCCGCGCAACTGGTCGCAGCAGCCGCCCACGCGCAGCAGCCGGCTGGTCGGCAACATCCAGGTCGACGGGCTCGATGCGGCGGGCCACCTCATCGTGTGCGGGACGCTGCACTACGTCGAATACCGGCTCGAGCAGCGCGTGCTGGCCGGCCAGGTCTTCTACAAGCTGGCGCGCGCCGAGGACGGCGGCTTCCGTCTGCAGCTCAAGCGCGTGAATCTCGTCAACTGCGACAGCGTGTTCGGCAACCTGGAGGTCTTCGTCTGATGCCCACGCCGACATGCACGACCGCGGTGCTGGCGCTGCACTACCAGAACGAGACGCTGCATCCCAACGGGCGCATCCGCGTCGGCCTGGCGGCGGACGACCCGGTGCGCGAACAGGTGATCACCGCAGGCGCGGCGCTGCTGGCCGGCGCACGCGCGCGCGGCTGGCCGATCGTGCATGTGCGCATCGCCTTCCGGCCCGACTACGCGGACTGCCCGCGCAACACGCCGATCTTCCGGCGCACCGTCGAGCTCGGTGCGGTGCGCGACGGCGAATGGGGCGCGGCGTTCTTCGAGGCGCTCGCGCCGCAGCCGAGCGAACGCGAGTTCGTCGTGTCGCACACGCGCATCAGCGCCTTTGCCGGCACGCCCCTGGAGCAGTTGCTGCACCTCATCGAGGCCAAGCGGCTGCTGGTCGCCGGTGTGGCCACGCATTCCGTGGTCGAGGGCACGGTGCGCGACGCAGCCGACCGCGGCTTCGACGTGTTCGTGGCGGCCGACGCCTGCGCCGCGGCCGACCGCGCGGTGCACGACGCCTCGCTGGCGAGCATGGCGCTGGTGGCCAGCGTCACGACGGTGGCCGAAGCCTTCGCCACGCTGGAGGCTGCAGCATGACGCTCGCGGGGAAGGTCGCGATCGTCACCGGCGCCACGCAGGGGCTGGGGCGCGATGTGGCGCTCGGCCTGGTCGCCAAAGGGGCGCGCGTCGTGATCGCCGGCATCGACCACGAGGCAGGGCGCGCCGTGGCGGATGCGCTCGGCGACATGGCGCTCTACGTCGGCAC
>CALRYR010000513.1:0-3615 GCA_943372425.1 Variovorax sp. YR752
GCGCGGCAGTGGAAGGCGTCGGGCACCGGATGGGCCCACTGGATCGCGATGTCGTCCGGCAGGTAGCGGTTGGTGCCACGCACCCACGAGAAGGGTGTGCGCTCGATCTCGGTGTCGAAGTGCACCACCTGCATGAGCCCGTGCACGCCGGCGTCGGTGCGGCCGGCGCACAGCGTGGAAATGGGGCGATCGGCGAAGCGGCCCAGGGCGGCTTCCAGCTTGTCCTGCACAGTCTGCCCGGACAGCTGGCTCTGCCAGCCCTGGTAGGCCTGGCCGTTGTAGCGGACGCCGAGGGCCAGCCTCACGAGGGTCGAACGGGCCGCTGGCGCATGCGTGGTGCGAGCCCTCTCAGGCCAGTTGTGCCAGCAGGTGGCGCGCCTGGGCCTTCAGCTCGCCGGAGCTTTCGGCTTCGACTTCCTCGACCAGCGAGCGGGCACCTTCGGTGTCGCCCAGGGCCTGCAGTTCGCGCGCCAGCGAGAGCTTGATGGCGTGCGGGTTGTCGTTGGCTTCGTCCAGCGGCTCGAGCTGGCCGCGCTCGGTGTCGTTGGGATCGCGCTGGTTCAGACCGGCGAGCGCGCTCATGTCGAACTCGATGAAGCCCGAATCGGCGGCCGGCCCCGCTCGCAGCGGCGCTGGCTGGGTGTGCTCGTCGTAGCCCGTCGAACGCGACATGCCCGGCATTTCCAGCGCCGCGGGTGCGGTGTTGAAGTCGGTGTCGAAATCGGCGGACGGGTTCATCGGCGACAGGGTGTCGCGCGAGGTCGGTGCGAAACGGTCCGGCGCAGGCGAATGCGCCGGCGGCAGGCTGGCGCTCACAGGGGCCGGCTCGGTGATCGGCGCCGGCATGGTCGTCGTCGTGTCGAGGGGCGATGGCCGGCTCAGGTCGAGGTCGAAGTCCAGCGGTGCCACCGACGGGACGAAGGCAGGCGGCGGCGCGGCGACAGGGGCTGCCGGTGGTGCAGCCACCACGGCGGCGGCTGCCGCGGTCGCGAGCGCTGCCGTCGGGACGTCGCCGCCGACCGGGCGAACGCCCGCTTCGTACAGCGGGTTGCCCGGGTCGAGTTCCTTGCCCATCTCCACGACGCGGTTCCAGTCGTTGCCCTGGCCGCCGGTCAGCTTGTGCACGTCGGACGCCAGCGCCTCGTACGCGCGCAGGTCGCGCCGTTTGGCGTGGATTTCGAGCAGCTTCAGGTGGATGGCGATGCGCTCGGGGTTGATGCGCAGCGCTTCCCGCAGGATCTCTTCGGCCTGCAGGTCGCGGCCATAGGCCAGGTACACATCGGCTTCGGCCACCGGATCGACATCGCCGGCGTCCAGCTGGCTGGGCGAATACGACAGCGACGAGACGACCGAACGGTTCTTGGTGTCGACCGATTCCCCACCGCTGGCGGCGAAGAACGAATCCTTGGGCAGGCGGCTTTCCAGGAACACGCTGTCGCCAGCGTCCTCGCGGCGGCGCTTGGCCGCCTTGTAGCCGAGGTAGCCGAGCAGCAGCAGGATGAGCGCGCCGCCGCCGAGCATCAGCGGGTTGTCGAGCAGGTCGTCGAGGAAGCTGGGCGCCGGCGGCGGTGGGGTCGCCGGCTTGGCGGCCGGTTTCGGTGCCGCGGCCGGGGTGGCTGCAGCGGGCGCGGGGGCCGGTGCGGGCGGTGGCGTCACGGCGGCTGGCGCGACCACGGTCGGTGCCACGGCCGGGGCCGCTGGCGCGGTGGCCGTCGGGGCTGGCGCGGCAGCCGGAGCAACCGGCGCGCTCGTCGCTGCAGGCGCGGCCGGGGTGGCGCCAGGGGGAGCCGACGCCGTGGCACCGGCCGACTGCAGCTTGTTGAGGTCGCTGATGTTCTTTGACAGCTCGGCGACGCGGGCATTGCTTTCCTGCGCCTGGCGCGTCTGTGCCAGCCTGTCCTCGGCGGCACGGGCCTGCGCGATGGTGAGCTTGTCGGGCGCCGCGGCCGCCTTGCTGCGGTCTTCGACGTTGGCCTGCAGCCGGCCCGACGTCTGACGGTCGGCGGGGGCCACGGCAGACGCCGGCGCGTTCTCGGCCAGGCGACGGCGGTAGTCGCCGAAATCCCGGCTCTGGGCGACCACCGTGCGGCGGGCCTCGGGCGCCGGCGTGGCGGCGGCTTGCGACGCGTCGGGCAGGTCGAGCACCGCGCCCGCCTTCATGCGGTTCACGTTGCCGCCGATGAAGGCATTGGGATTGGCTCGCAGCATCGCGACCAGCATCTGGTCGAGCGACACGTCGGCGGGCTTGTAGGCGCCAGCGATCTTGCTGGCCGTGTCGCCGGGCTGGACCGTGACCTGCTGGCCGGCGCCGCCCTCCGACGTCCGCACCGTGGGCGCTTCGGCGGGCGTGGGCGCGGCGACCACGGCGGGGCGCGGTGCGCGGCGGACCGTCGCCGGCGGCGGCGGGATCGAGGCCGGGCCGGTGCCGAGGCTGATTTGCGGCGACACGGGTGCCGGTGCGACGGCAGTGGCCGACGAGCGGCTGGCCGGGGGGTCGAGCAGTACCGTGTAGTCGCGGACGATGCGGCCCGTGTTCCAGCTGGCTTCGAGCAGCAGGTCGATGAACGGATCGGACACCGAGCGATTGCTGGTGAGCCGAATCACATAGCGGCCGTCGGCACGGCGCTGCAGCGCGCTGCGCACGTCGGACAGCGCGGCGTTGTAGGGCACGCCGGCAGCGCGGAAGGCGTCCTGCGAGGCGATGTTGACGCGCAGGCCGTCGGCCTCCGCGGCGCTCATTTCGGCGATTTCGATCTCTGCGCGCAGCGGCTCGCCAATGGCGGACTGCACATTCATGCGGCCCAGCGACAGGGCGTGGGCATCGACGAAGGCCGACCCCAGGCCCAGGGCGATGGCCGCGCTGAGCACTGAGAGCCGGGCACGACCACGTGACGTCGGGTTCAGGCGGGTGGCCGAATCGCGGACCGCAGGCAACGGATGTCTTGTCATGCTGGAAGAGGGGCAGCGCGGCCCAAAGTGTAAGAGGACGTTAACACCATCGTTCTGCACTGACAAGGCAACAGGCCCGTTCACCCCAGTGCGCGCCAACTTCGGCATGCTCTGCCCGTTGCAGCGGAGCAACGAGCGCCCATTTCTGGGCGCTCGCGTGACGTTTTACGCGTCCAGCAGGATGCGCAGCATGCGACGCAGCGGCTCCGCGGCGCCCCACAGCAGCTGGTCGCCGATGGTGAAGGCGCCCAGGTAGTCCGGGCCCATGGCCAGCTTGCGCAGCCGGCCGACCGGGATGGTCATGGTGCCGGTCACAGCGACCGGGGTGAGGTCCTTGACGGTGGCTTCGCGGGTGTTGGGGACGACCTTCACCCATTCGTTGTCGGCCGCGATCAAGGCCTCGATGTCCGCCATCGGGACGTTCTTCTTAAGCTTGAAGGTCAGCGCCTGGCTGTGGCAGCGCATGGCGCCGACACGGACGCAGAAACCGTCCACCGGCACCGGAGCGACCTCGAAGCCCGGCCCCTGGCCCAGGATCTTGTTGGTCTCGGCGCCGCCCTTCCATTCTTCCTTGGACATGCCCCATTCGGCATCGTCCGAACTCTTGCCGATCCCCAGGTCCTTGTCGATCCACGGGATCAGCGAGCCGCCGAGCGGTGCGCCGAA
>CALRYR010000514.1:0-3607 GCA_943372425.1 Variovorax sp. YR752
AGGTCGACTTCAGCCAGCGTCCCTTCACCCTGACCGGCGACAGCGGCACCTACACCTGCGACGCGCTCATCATCGCGACGGGCGCCTCCGCCAAGTACCTCGGGCTCGATTCCGAGCAGCACTTCATGGGCCGCGGGGTTTCCGGCTGCGCCACTTGCGACGGCTTTTTCTACCGCGAGCAGGAAGTCTGCGTGATCGGCGGCGGCAACACGGCCGTCGAAGAGGCGCTGTACCTGTCGAACATCGCCAGCAAGGTCACACTGGTGCATCGACGCGACAAGTTCAAGGCCGAACCCATTCTGGTCGACAAGCTCAACGAGAAGGTGGCCGAAGGCAAGATCGTGTTGAAGACGCACAAGGTGCTCGACGAAGTACTGGGCGACGATTCAGGCGTGACCGGCATCCGGCTGAAGAGCACGGACGACGGCGCCACCGAACAGATCGACCTCAAGGGCTGCTTCATCGCCATCGGGCACCATCCCAACACCGACATCTTCCAGGGCCAACTCGAGATGAAGGATGGCTACATCGTTACCAAGTCGGGGCTCCAGGGCTTCGCGACGATGACGAGCGTTCCGGGCGTCTTCGCCGCGGGCGACGTGCAGGACCACATCTACCGCCAGGCCATCACCAGCGCAGGGACCGGCTGCATGGCCGCCCTCGACGCTCAACGTTTCCTCGAGCAGGAATAACGCCGTTCGTCGGCCGCCCGTTGCGCACCGTCCGTCAGGGGTGGTTGTGCATCGAGCGTTGAGGCTATAATCCGAGGCTTTGCCGAAATCGCAGCCTTTTGAAGGCCGACCGGCAGCCGGGGTACCGCCACCCGTTTCTGGCGAGGTCAAGCTGCAAAACATCCCGCGACGCCCTGTCGTGGAAGCCTTCGGGTTGAAAGCCCAGGCTCATCGGATGCCAGCTGTTCATGAAAGAGTGTCCACATGGCACGCGTATGTGACGTCACGGGCAAAGGCCCGATGGTCGGGAACAATGTTTCCCACGCCAACAACAAAACCAAGCGCCGGTTCCTGCCGAACCTGCAATACCGTCGTTTCTGGGTCGAGACCGAAAACCGTTGGGTTCGCCTGCGCGTTTCGAGCGCTGCACTGCGCCTGATCGACAAGAACGGTATCGATGCCGTGCTCGCAGACCTGCGCGCACGCGGTCAAGCTTAAGGAACACCATCATGGCAACGAGCAAAGGCGGACGCGAGAAGATCAAGCTGGAATCCACTGCGGGTACCGGCCATTTCTACACGACCAGCAAGAACAAGAAGACGATGCCTGAAAAGATGTCGATCATGAAGTTCGACCCGAAGGCGCGCAAGCACGTCGAATACAAGGAAATCAAGCTGAAGTAATTCAGCGCGATGCCCCAAAAAAGCCTGCTGGTTCAGCAGGCTTTTTTGTTTTCTGGAAGAAAAGCAGCGAGCCCGATCGCTGGGAGCGCACACGTGACAGGCATGAAAAAGCCGACCCTCGGGTCGGCTTTTTTGGGGGCCGGCCGGCCGGAGCCGACGCGCTATGTCGATGTCAGGCGCGAGCCGCCCGCAGGCGCGTCGAGAACTCGCGCAGACCGGCGATACCGCTCTCTTCGGCACGACGGCACCAGGCCGCCAGGTCGGCTGCCAGCTGCTCGCGGGAGTGCGAAGTGTTGAGCCACAGCTGGCGCAGCTCCTCGCGCATCGTCACCATCTTGTCGAGCACCGGATGCGCAGCACGCGCCTGCACGATGTGGGTGCGGGCAGCCGCTGGCACCTTGTCGTCGTCGCGATGCAACCAGCGATTGGCGGCCTTCAGGACCGACAGGTCGGCGCCCTTGGCCTTGAGCGCTTCCAGCTCATGGTGCGTGGTGCGGCGCATTTCGCGGGCGTAGCCGGCCATCACCTCGTAGCGGTTGGCGATCAATGCCTCGAGCGTCTTCTCGTCGGCCACAGGCTTCACATCGCCCATCAGCAGCTTTGGCGGCAGCTTCTTGACCTTGGCCCAGCCGATCTTCTGCATCAGGCTGATGTAGACCCAGCCGATGTCGAATTCGTACTTCTTGACCGAGAACTTGGCGGAAGTCGGGTAGGTGTGGTGGTTGTTGTGCAGCTCTTCGCCGCCAATGATGATGCCCCAGGGGATCAGGTTGGTGCTGGCGTCGGTCGCCTCGAAGTTGCGATAACCCCAGAAGTGGCCGATGCCGTTGACCACGCCTGCCGCCCAGAACGGGATCCAGAGCATCTGCACGGCCCACACGGCCGCACCGGCCGCGCCGAACAGCGCCAGATTGATCACCAGCATCAGGCCGACGCCCTGCCAGCTGAAACGCGAATACAGGTTGCGCTCGATCCAGTCGTCGGGTGTGCCATGGCCGAAACGCTCGACCGTGTCCTTGTTCTTCGACTCCTTGCGGTACAGCTCGGCGCCGCGCCACATGACTTCGTCGAGGCCCTTGACCTGCGGGCTGTGCGGGTCTTCTTCCGTCTCGCACTTGGCGTGGTGCTTGCGGTGGATGGCGACCCATTCCTTGGTCACCATGCCCGTGCCCAGCCACAGCCAGAAGCGGAAGAAGTGCGACGGGATCGGGCCGAGGTCCATGGCCCGGTGCGTCTGCGTGCGGTGCAGGAAGATCGTGACCGCAGCAATCGTGATGTGCGTGGTGACGAGCGTGTACAACACGATCTCCCACCATGCGATGTTCCACAAGCCGTGTCCAAGCCAATCGATGGCCGCGCTCAGAACGGCCGAGTCAGGAAGCAACATTGAGTTCAGTACTCCATGGCCGCACGAAGGTGCAGCCTCCAGGTAACCTGCAATTTTAAGGCCGCCCCCTGAAAAAGAGGGCTAAATCCTTGATATGACAGGCGTTTACCCTGAGATTGGAGTCTTCTGCCTACTTCCGGTTCCACACGGCGGCAAAGAAGCCGTCCGTGGCATGCCGGTGCGGCCAGAGACGCAGGTAGCGGGTCCCCTCCCCGCCCGCGCACAGGCCCTCGGCCCCCTCGACCTTCAGGCCCGTCAGCAAGGGGCCGGCGTCCTGTAGCTCGAAATCGGGGTTCGCTGCCGAGAAGGCTTCGGCGATGGCTTCGTTTTCCTCCGGCAGCACGCTGCAGGTGGCGTAGACGAGCCGACCACCACTCTTCACCAGCCGCGCCGCGCTCTGCAGGATCGCCGTCTGCTTGGCGGTCAGCTCCTCGACCGACTTCTGCGACTGGCGCCATTTCAGGTCGGGGTTGCGCCGCAGCGTGCCCAGGCCGGAGCACGGGGCATCGACCAGCACCCGGTCGATCTTGCCGGCCAGCCGCTTCACGCGATCGTCGCGCTCGTGGGCGATCGCCGCCGGATGCACGTTCGACAGCTTGCTGCGTGCCAGCCGCGGCTTGAGGGCGTCCAGCCGGTGCGCCGAGGTGTCGAAGGCGTAGAGCCGTCCGGTACTGCGCATCGTGGCGCCGATCGCCAGCGTCTTGCCGCCCGCCCCGGCGCAGAAGTCGACCACCATCTCGCCGCGCTTGGCATCCAGCAGCAGCGCGAGCAGCTGGGAGCCCTCGTCCTGCACCTCGACCTCGCCCTCGGTGAATGCAGGCAGCTTGGCCAGCGAAGGCTTGCCCTGCAGGCGAATGCCCAAGGGC
>CALRYR010000515.1:0-3603 GCA_943372425.1 Variovorax sp. YR752
CGCACTGCGTACGCAGCGACGCGATGGTTGGATCACTGCAGACTCAAATACTTATCGGGGGCCCAGGGGCCCCGCCGGCCGCTCAGGCGAATTCAGCCGATGCGGTGCCCCACGAGCGGTGCGACATCCGCCGCAGCAGGTCGAGCTGCCGAACCTCCTCGGCGTCGCGCAGGCTCTTGGCCGCACGGGCTGCCACGTAGTCCACGAACAGGGCGTCGACCCGGGCCGTCCAGTCCTGCGCCGCCGCATCGGGGCAGGCAGGCAGGTCGAGTCCGCTCTTGCGGAGGATGTCGGCTTTTTGGACGGTGGTGAGCATGGCAGGCCTGTAGAAACGGGACGATGCCAATCTATCGGCAGTGAACATCCTGTTGCATCGGCTAGATGACGTATGCGGGTGTCGGACGATGCCAACTAGTGCCGGAATTCGCATCTGCGTGCGTTCGCCGGCCGGCCAACGGGCTGCAACTCAGCCGGCCATGAGCTTCTGCACCAGCTCGGCGGTGGTCGCCGCCGCGTATTTCCGCATCAGCCGGGCGCGGTGCAGTTCGACCGTCCGGTGGCTGATGCCGAGCACCCGGCCGATCTCCTTGGAGGTCAGCCCCTGCATCACCTGCGCGGCCACCTCGCGCTCGCGGGGCGTGAGCGCCGCCTTGGCCGAACGCCGCGAGCCAAGGTCCTCGAAGGTCCAGATGCCGGCTTCGTGCGGCGCGAAGCGGTTGAGCGCATGGCCGGTGACGTGGCACCAGAAGGTTTCGCCGGCGAAGGCGCCGTGCAGGTCGCCCAGTCGCCGCATCATCCGGTTATCGGCATAGCGGCCGCTGGCATTGAGGATCGGCACCATGCGCTTGCCGATGCGTTCGAATTCGGCGACGCTCGGGTACAGCACGCTGAACGACTGGCCCACCAGCGTCTCGCGGGCGGCACCGAACATCTCGCAAAGCCGTTCGTTGCAGTCGACCATCGTTCGGTTGCGCGACAGCACCATGCCGACCGGCGCATGCTCGAAGGCCAGCCGGTAGTCGATGGCGGGCGTCGTTGCGGTGGCGCTCTCGGGTGTCTCCATTACGAAATACTACGTATACGGGTACGTAGTATCGTCGCAGGCAGTTTTCCTCCTATTCACACGCACCTCGCAAGGATCACGACCCATGGTGAACAAGATCTATGCCTCCGCCAAGGAGGCGCTGGCCGGCGTCGTCGCCGACGACCAGATGCTCGCCGTCGGCGGCTTCGGCCTGTGCGGCATTCCCGAGGCGCTGATCGAGGCGCTCAAGGACAGCCAGGTACAGAACCTGACGGTCGTCTCGAACAATGCGGGCGTCGACGGCTTCGGCCTCGGCAAGTTGCTCGAGACGCGGCAGATCAAGAAGATGATCGCCAGCTACGTCGGCGAGAACAAGGAGTTCGAGCGGCAGTACCTGGCCGGCGAACTCGAACTCGAATTCACGCCCCAGGGCACGCTGGCCGAAAAGCTGCGCGCCGGCGGCGCCGGCATCCCGGCCTTCTTCACCAAGACCGGTGTCGGCACGCAGGTGGCCGAAGGCAAGGAACTGCGCGAATTCGACGGCGAGACCTACGTCATGGAGCGTTCGCTGGTGCCCGACGTGGCGCTGGTCAAGGCCGATGTGGCCGACACCTCCGGCAACCTGCGCTTCCGCCTGACGGCGCGCAACTTCAACCCGGCTGCGGCGATGGCCGGCAAGGTCTGCATCGTCGAGGTGGAGAAGATCGTCGAACTGGGCGAGCTGGCGCCCGACGACATCCATCTGCCGGGCATCTACGTGCACCGCATCGTGCTCAACGCCAACCCCGAAAAGCGCATCGAGAAGCGCACCGTGAGCGCCGCGGCGAAGGTCGATGTCGAGGCCGCCAAGGTCGAGGCGCAGGCCGTGATCGCGCAGGCCGCGGTCATCGACGACATGCCCGTCCCCCAAGTCCCCGCCAACAAGAAAGAGGGAGCCTGACATGCCCTGGACCCAAGACCAGATGGCGGCCCGTGCCGCCCAAGAACTCGAAGACGGCTTCTACGTGAACCTGGGCATCGGCATCCCGACGCTGGTGGCGAACCACACTGGCGACAAGGAAGTCTGGCTGCAGAGCGAGAACGGCATGCTGGGCATCGGCCCGTTCCCGACCGAGGACGCGGTCGACGCCGACCTCATCAACGCCGGCAAGCAGACGGTGACAACCCTGCCGGGCAGCGCCATCTTCGGCAGCCACGACAGCTTCGCGATGATCCGCGGCGGCAAGATCAACCTGTCGATCCTCGGCGCCATGCAGGTCAGCGCCAAGGGCGACCTGGCCAACTGGATGATCCCGGGCAAGATGGTCAAGGGCATGGGCGGCGCCATGGACTTGGTGGCGGGCGTGAAGCGCGTGATCGTGCTGATGGAGCACGTTGCCAAGAAGAAGGACGGCACCGAGGACATGAAGATCCTCGAGCAGTGCACCCTGCCGCTGACTGGTGTGGGCGTGGTCGACCGCATCATCACCGACCTGGCGGTGCTCGACGTGACGCCTGAGGGCCTGAAGGTGATCGAACTGGCCGAGGGCGTCAGCTTCGACGCGCTGCAGGCCAAGACCGGCGTGCCGCTGATCCGCTGATTTCCTCGTCGGAAAACTGGAGGCGCCGACCCGCCGAGCCTGCGCTCAATGCAGGTTCTGCGGCAGCGCCTCTTTCGTTGGCGCTTCGCCCGTGCGCACGCCGAGCCGTTGCCGTGGCAACACAAGCGCCAGCACGACGATGCCCAGCGTCACCACCAGCATCATCAGGAAGGTGAACTGCAGCGAGCCGGCCAGCGCCGCGCGGATGGCGGTGTCGCTGACGGTGGGCGCAGTGGCGCCATGCGCGCCCTGAAGCAGCTGGCGCAGTTGCTCTTCGGAGATCAGCGCGCCGCCGTTCGCACGGCTCAGGCCGACATTGAAGATGGCACCGAAGAAGGTGGCGCCCAGCGCGCTGCCGAGGTTGCGCGAGAAGATGTTCGAGGCGGTCGCGACGCCGCGCTGCGAGAGTTCCACCGATTCCTGGATGAGGATCAGCGAGCCCAGGCTCAGCAAGCCGAAGCCCAGGCCGATGACGAAGGAGCCTGCGCCGGCCAGCACCGGCGAACTGCCGGGCCGCAGCAGCGCGAAGGCCAGCGCCCCCAGCGGAATCAGCGCCGAGCCCACGAACACCACGCGCCACAGGCCGAAGCGGTGGAAGGTGCGCGAGGCCAGGGTGGCGCCCAGCGGCCAGCCGAGCATCACCATCGTGAGCGCCAGCCCGGCGACGACCGATGAGCGCTCCAGCACCACCAGCACGTACATCGGCAGGAAGGTCGTGATGCCGATGAGCGACATGCCCACCAGCATCGAGGCGCCGTTGACGGTCGCGATCACCCGCGCGCCCCACAGGCGGAACGACACCATCGGGTCGGGCGCGCGCCGCTCCTGCACGACGAAGAGCGCGGCCGCCACCACGAAGCCGAGCGCCCAGGCGAGCGCCGAACCGGTGTTGCCGATGCCGAACTCCGTGAGCGAGATCATCAATGCCGCGATGCCGACGGTGAAGAGCAGGGCGCCGATGACGTCGATCGAGCTGCGACGCACCGACGGTGCCTCGCG
>CALRYR010000516.1:0-3602 GCA_943372425.1 Variovorax sp. YR752
CAGGCCTTCGGGGCTCGAGTACTGCGAGATCAGCGTGGCCAGCGTGCCGGCCTTGGCCGAGACCAGGTTGAGCGCCCAGAAGGCCTCGTTCCAGCTCAGCACCAGGCACAGGAGGCCGGTCGATGCGAGCCCGCCCACCGACAGCGGCAGCACCACGTGGCGGAACTCGGTCCAGAGGCTGGCGCCGTCCATACGCGCGGCCTCGAGGATCTCGTTGGGGATGTCCTTGTAGCTGGTGTAAAGCATCCAGACCATGATCGGCAGGTTCGACAGCGTGAACACGATGGTCAGCGCGCTCAGCGAATCGAGCATGCCCGCGCTCTGCGCCAGCACGTAGATCGGCACCAGCGCACCGACCGCCGGCATCATCTTGGTCGAGAGCATCCACATCAGGATGTCGCGCGTGCGCTTCGTCCGGAAGAAGGCCATCGAGTACGCGGCCGGTGCCGCGATCAGCAACCCGAGCACGGTCGAGCCCAGGCTGGTGATCAGCGAGTTGCGCGCGTACAGGAGGTAGTCGCTGCGGCGCTGCACCTCGGCGAAGTTGTCGAGCGTGGGCTCGAACACGAACAGCGGCGGCACCGCGATGGCCTGCAGTTCGGTCTTGAAGGCCGTGAGGAACAGCCAGCCCAGCGGGAAGAACAGCAGCAGCGCGGCGGCCCAGGCGCCGAGGGTACGCAGGCTCTGGAGCAGGAGATTCGGTTGCATGGAGAGGCCCTCAGTCGAGGTTCTTGCCGACGATGCGGATGAGGAAGGCCGCCACGATGTTGGCCAGCACCACCGCGAACAGCGCGCCGGCCGACGCCACGCCCACGTCGAAGTTCATCAGCGACTGCTTGAAGATCATGTAGGTGAGGTTGGTGCTCTCGTTGCCCGGACCGCCGTTGGTGGTGATGGCGATCTCGGCGAACACGCTGAGCAGGAAGATCATCTCGATCATGATCACCACCGCCATCGGCCGCCCCAGGTGCGGGATGGTCAGGTAGAAGAAGCGCTGCGGCGCCGAGGCGCCGTCCATGCGCGCGGCTTCCATCTGCTCGCGGTCCAGCGACTGCAGCGAGGTGATGAAGATCAGGCAGGCGAAGGGCAGCCACTGCCAGGCCACCATGATGATCACCGACAGCAGCGGCACGTCGGTGAGCCAGTCGACCGGCGTGGCGCCGAAGAAGCGCCACAGGTCGGCCAGCACGCCATAGATCGGGTTCATCATCATGTGCTTCCACAGCAGCGCGTTCACTGCAGGCATGACGAAGAAGGGCGAGATCAGCAGCACCCGCACGATGCCCCGGCCCGGGAAGGGCTCGTTGACAAGCAGCGCCAGCAGCACGCCGCCCACCACCGTGATGACGATCACGCTGCCGATCAGCAGCAGCGTGTTCGAGACCGCCGGCCAGAAGTCGGGATCGGTCACGAAATAATGGAAGTTCTCCAGGCCGGCGAAGGGGCGCTCGCCCGGCTGCATCAGGTTGTAGCTGACGAAAGAGAAGTAGATCGTCATCGCCAATGGCACGATCATCCAGAGCAGGAGCGTGAGCACTGCGGGCGCCATGAGGAGGCGGGGCAGGAGTCGGTTCATGGTGTGTCCCTCGCTGGGGTGTGGCCCCCCCTCCCGCGTGCGGTAGAGGGTCGGGGTGAGGGCCTCGGCGATGAACGCGCCGCGGCCCCCTCAGCCTGCCCTCTCCCCGGGGGGGAGGGCAGGAGTTGGCGCCTTACTTGTAGTACCCAGCCTTCTTCATCTCCCGCTCCGCCGCCGTCTGCGAGGTCTTGAGCGCCTGGTCGACCGTGACCTTGCCCGACAGCGCCGCGCTCATCTGCTGGCCCACCGCCACGCCGATGGCCTGGAACTCGGGGATGGCCGCGTACTGCACGCCCACGTAGGGCGACTTGGGCAGCGTGCTGTCGGTGAGGTTGGCGCTGTCGATGGCCTTCTTCTCGGCTTCCGCGAACTTGGCGACCTTCTGGAACTCGGGGTTCAAGTAGGTCGACTTGCGCGTGCCGGTCGGCACCGAGGCCCAGCCGGTTTCCTTGGCCACGAGGTTGATGTAGTCCTTGGAGGTGGCCCACTTGATGAACTTCTGCGCGGCCTCGTCCTTGGTCGAGCTGGAGGGAATGGCCAGGTTCCACGACCACAGCCAGTTCGCGCCCTTGGGCGTGACGGCAGTCGGCGCCTGCGCGAAGGCCACCTTGTCGGCCACCTTCGACTGCTTGGGGTCGCTGATGAACGAGGCCGCGATGGTCGCGTCGACCCAGGCCGCGCACTTGCCTTCGTTGAACAGCGCGAGGTTCTCGTTGAAGCTGTTGGCCGAAGCGCCGGGCGGGCCGTCCTTCTTCATCAAGTCGACGTAGAACGTGATCGCGTCCTTCCAGGCCTTGGTGTCGATCTGTGGCTTCCACTGCATGTCGAACCACTGGCCGCCGTTCGTGTTGACAAGCGTGCTCAGGAAGGCCATGTTGTCGCCCCAGCCCGGCTTGCCGCGCAGGCACATGCCGTAGACACCGGCCTTGGGGTCGTTGACCTTGTCGGCGAAGGCCTTGACCTCCGCCCAGGTCGGCTGGTCGGAGAACTTGATGCCGGCCTTGTCGGCCAGGTCCTTGCGGTACATGAGCATCGAGCTCTCGCCGTAGAAAGGCGCGGCGTAGAGCTTGCCGTCGGTCGACAGGCCGTTGCGAATGGCGGGCAGCAGGTCGTCCACGTCGTAGGCCGCATCGGTGGCGATGGGCTTGAGCCAGCCCTTCTTCGACCAGATCGGAGCCTCATACAGGCCGATGGTCATCACGTCGAACTGGCCACCCTTGGTGGCGATGTCGGTGGTCACGCGCTGGCGCAGCGTGCCCTCTTCCAGCGTGACCCACTTGAGCTTGATGTCGGGGTTGGCCTTCTCGAAGAAGGGCGTGAGCTTCTGCATTTCGATCATGTGGCCGTTGTTGACGGTGGCGATGACCAGCTCGGTGGCGGCGTGGGCGAAGCCCGCGCTGGCGATCGCGAGCACAACGCCCGCCTTGAGATAACAACGCTTCATGACTTTTCTCCTGTGGTTCTCGCGGCCGTCTGCCGCCGAAGCCGATTCTGGAGAGACGGGGCATCGCCATCGGTACGCCACAGAGGAGCATTGATACTTTTATGCATCGAATGGCTAGTGAATTCCCTATATCCAGCAAGACAGCATTGAATCGGCGCTGAGACCGTATCGACGCCAGAAGCAAAAAAGGCCGCTCTCGCGGCCCTCCTCGTGAAGCAGTAAAAATCCTCAGCGCAAGCGCTGCAGCAGCCCCGCGGTCGACGGATCGAGCCCTGCCACGTCGCCCGAGTCAAACCGCAGCTCGAAGGCGTTTCGACCCTGACGTACATGTAGTAGTCGTATCCGAAATGCACGAACCCCCTGTCCCCTTCGAGCCTGCACCAGAGCTCCTCGCGAAGCACCTTGGCCATGATTGCTCTGGCGTCCGTCGGAGCGAAGGCATCTCCTTCTGCATAGGACGCCCCATGGTCCTTCCGGTCCTCCAGCCCTCGGACTGATACGAAGCCAACCGCTGCCTCCCGGAGGAATGCTGTGGCAACTGCGAGGTATGCCGCCTCGACTTCCTCATACGCCGATTGAGTC
>CALRYR010000517.1:0-3583 GCA_943372425.1 Variovorax sp. YR752
CGCGACGTCGCCCACGGGCGCGTCGAACATCACCTGCCCGTCACGCATGCCGACGATGCGCGGAAACCAGCGCAGCGCCAGGTCGACCGCGTGCAGCGAGGCCACCAGCGTCGCGCTGGTCGATTCGCTCTGCGCCACCAGCTGCTGCAGCGTGGCGTCGGCCAGCGTCGGGTCGAGCGCCGACACGGGCTCATCGGCCAGCAGCAGGCGCGGCCGCTGGTACAGCGCGCGCGCAATGCCCACGCGCTGCAGCTGCCCGCCCGAGAGGCGGTCGCAGCGGTCGAACAGGCGGTCTTCCATGGCGACACGCGACAGCGCGGCGTGCGCGCCCGCGATGTCCGACGGATGCAGCAGCGACGACAGCGCCCGCAGCGCCGACCATTCGCCCAGCCGGCCCGACAGCACGGCCGTCACCACGCGCAGCCGCGGCGCGATCGGCGGGCTCTGGTGCACCGTGCCGATCTGCGCGCGCAGCTTGCGCAGCGCCGGCCCGCCGAGTTGCCACGGCGCCGTGTCGAGCAGCGTCGCCGTGCCCTCGCTCGGCCGCAGCGCGGCGCCGAGCACGCGCAGCAGCGTCGTCTTGCCCGCGCCCGACGGTCCGATGACCGCGAGCCTTTCGCCCGCGCGCGCCGCCAGCGTCACGCCCTGCAGCGCACGGTGCCCGTTGGGGTGCACCAGGCCGACGGCGGCCAGCGAGAAACTCATCCGCGGATTACTTGATGAGGCCGGCCGACTTGCCCGCCGTCTCGATGCCGTCGTAGTTCGACGACTTGGTGGGGATGAACTTGCTCGCGCGCTGCAGCGCCATGATGTCCTTGTCCGCCGGGTTGGCCGGGTCGAGCTTGAGGAAGGCGTCGGTCAGCTTCTTCTGCAGGGCCGGGTCCATGCCGGGGCGCACCGTCCAGTTGTAGTCGTAGTAGGTCGGCGTGGTCGCCAGCACGCGCACCTTGGCGGCGTTGGGGTTCTTCGACTCGACCAGCTTGTCCCACACCGACGCATTGAGCACGCCCGCTTCGGCGCGCGACGCGGCCACGAAGGCCACCGTGGCGTCGTGCGCGCCCGAGAACGCGACCGTCTTGAAGTCCTTCTCGGGGTTGATGCCGGCCTGCATCAGGAAGTAGCGCGGCATCAGGCTGCCCGAGGTGGAGGAGGGCGCGCCGAAGGCGAAGGTCTTGCCCTTCAGGTCGGCCAGCGTCTTGGCGCTGCTGTCGATCGGCACGATGAACTTGCTGGTGAACACCTCGTCTTCGGCCCGCTGCACGATCGGCACTGCGCCGCCGTTGGTGCGGATGCGCGCCTGCACGTAGGTGAAGCCGCCCAGCCAGGCCAGGTCGATCTTGTTCGTCGCCAGGCCTTCGACCACCGCGGCATAGTCGGTCACGGGCGTGAACTGCACGTCCATGCCGGTTTCCTTCTTCAGGTAGTCGCCCAGCGGCGCGAACTTGCGCTGCAGCTCGGTCGGCGCCTCGTCGGGGATGGCCGACACGCGCAGCACCTTGCCCTGTGCGGAAGCACCGAGCGCGGCGAAGGAAAGGGACAACGCAAGCGTCAGTCGGAGGATCGTTTTCATGGGGAGGGCGCCTCGGAGGCGTGCGTACTGGGAAAGGGCGCCATTGTAGAAAGCGCAGGAATCACGAGACGGCGCGATGACTTCGATAATCCACCGCATGAACCCCACGCCCATGAACCCGCTCGCGCCGCTGCGCCTCACCAGTTTTTCGCACGGCGGCGGCTGCGGCTGCAAGATCGCGCCCGGCGTGCTGTCGGAGATCTTGAAGAACAGCGGCGGCGGCCTCATCCCGCCCGAGCTGCTGGTCGGCATCGAGACCGCCGACGACGCGGCCGTCTACCAACTCAACGAGGGCCAGGCGCTCATCGCCACCACCGACTTCTTCATGCCGATCGTGGACGACCCCTACGAGTTCGGCCGCATCGCAGCCACCAACGCCATCAGCGACGTGTACGCCATGGGCGGCAAGCCCATCATGGCGCTGGCCCTGGTCGCCATGCCCGTCAACCAGCTGCCGATCGAAGTCATCGGCGACATCGTGCGTGGCGGGCAAGACGTGTGCCGCGCCGCCGGCATCCCCATCGCGGGCGGCCACACCATCGACTCGGTCGAACCCATCTACGGCCTCGTCGTGATGGGCCTGGTGCACCCCGACCGCTTGCGCCGCAACGCCGGCGCCCAACCCGGCGACGTGCTCATCCTCGGCAAGCCGCTTGGCGTCGGCGTGCTCTCGGCCGCGCTGAAGAAGGAGCAATTGAGCGAGGCCGGCTACCGCCAACTGATCGACACCACCACCCAACTCAACACCCCCGGCATCGCGCTGGCGCAACTCGACGGCGTGCACGCCCTGACCGACGTCACCGGCTTCGGCCTGGCCGGCCACGCGCTGGAACTGGCGCGCGGCGCAGGGCTGACGGCCGTGATCGAGTGGTCGAAGGTGCCGTTGCTCGACGGCGTGGAAGCGATGGTGGCCGAGGGGTTCGTGACCGGCGCTTCGGGGCGGAACTGGGCGGGCTATGGGGCGGACGTCCAACTGGCCGAAGGGTTGCCGGCGACGGCGCAGAGTCTGTTGAGCGATCCGCAGACTTCGGGGGGGCTGTTGGTGAGCTGCTCTGCTGACGCTGTTGATGCGGTGCTGGAGATTTTCAGGGAGGATGGGTTTGGAGACGCGCGGGTGATTGGTCGAATAGAAGCAGGCCTCCCGAGGCTGGCTGTGCTGCTCTGACTGAAGATCCGGAACGAACCGATGTCCGCTTCATAGCGGTTGCCGACACATCCAATGCTGATCTTCGCTGCTATTCGCCGTCATCGACTTCCGTCCGCTGACTATCAGCGTCTTCAGGTGGCTCTACTTTGACCCCGTCACGCAAGGGGTAGAAGCCGTACCGCCCCTCACTCTTCATTCGTGTAAAAACCACTGGTTTGAGAATTTCCGCTGTTGTCGGAAGGACGTCCTCATTTTCTAAAACAATGATTTGCCCCCTTCCGTTCCACTCAGATAACCATTTATAGAAACATTCGTTGACCGTTGCGACCGGAACATCTTTCACTTCAGTGGATTTCGGATCGGCATATGCCTTGAGCGGAGAATCCAAGACAACCAAGCCTAAGTGCGGCAGGTGTTCTGTCAAAGCATGCTCCATAAAAGCGACCATTAGAGCAGAGAGATAAAGTCCACGAATTCCTGCGCCGAAACTGAGTCGAGCCCGGTCATTGATTCTCAGGTCGCACGTTTCATCGTCGAGAGAGATATTCTCTATATCGTCCAAGCCCCACTCATTGAGTAGAGCCTTGGCGGCATCTGCTACCGCGCGTCCGAAAGTACCGCCTTCGCGATTGACCGTTATTCGCTTCCTGACTGTGAGTTTACTGAGTCGAGAAATCTCGGCGGTGAGATGGCGAACCTCGTCAAAATTACCCAGCTGCGAGGCCAGCTCTGAGCGCTTTAGTGCAATCGTCTTAGGGTCTGCAGAGAACTCAACTCTCGTGTTCTGCAAGGCAGCCGCTTCGCGATTCTGCAGAATTGCGAGCTCTTGGTAGAGCTCTTCACCTCGACTGTCTAATGAGCTGAAA
>CALRYR010000518.1:0-3574 GCA_943372425.1 Variovorax sp. YR752
GCCTACTTCGGCAAGCCGCTGAAAGACCTCAGCATTGCCGAGGCCGCGATGCTCGCGGGCCTGCCGAAAGCACCGCGCACCGGCAACCCGGTGAGCAACCCGCGACGTGCCCGCGCGCGGCAGCTGCACGTGATCGAGCGCATGCGCGAGACCGGCGTCATCACCGTCGCGCAGGCCGAGGAAGCGAAGGCAGAACCCCTGCACCTGCGCGACCCCGCCGACCCGAAGCAGTTGCATGCGGAACATGTCGCCGAGACGGTGCGCCAGACGATGGTCGCGCAGTACGGCGAGAGCGCCTACACGCGTGGCTTCAAGGTCTACACCTCGCTCATCGCGACCGACCAGGCGGCGGCCTACCGCGCGCTGCGGCGCGGCATCATGGACTACGAACAGCGCCAGCCCTACCGTGGCCCGGAGCGCTTCGTGAACCTGCCCGACGACGCTGCGGCGCTCGACGAGGCCGTGGACGATGCGCTGGCCGATCTGCCCGACAACGGCGACCTGATGTCCGCCGTGGTGCTGTCGGCCACGCCGCGCGAGGTCGTGGTGGTGCGCGGTGACGGCGATCCGATCACGATCACCGGTGCCGGCCTGCAGATCGCGCGTGTGGCGCTGTCCGACAAGGCAGCACCCAACGTGAAGCTGCGGCGCGGCGCGGTGATTCGCATCGCGAAGGGTGCGCGCGACAGCTGGACGATCACGCAGCTGCCCGAGGTCGAAGGCGCCTTCGTGGCGCTCGACCCGCGCGACGGCGCCGTCCGCGCGCTGGTGGGTGGTTTCGATTTCGAGAAGAACAAATTCAACCACGTGACGCAGGCGTGGCGCCAGCCGGGCTCGAGCTTCAAGCCCTTCATCTACTCGGCCGCGCTGGAGAAGGGCTTCACGCCCGCCACGGTGGTCGACGACGCACCGCTCTTCTTCGACGCGGCGACGACGGGTGGCCAACCGTGGGAGCCGAAGAACTACGACGGCACCTTCGAAGGCCCGATGAGCCTGCGCAGTGCGTTGATGGCGTCGAAGAACATGGTGTCGGTGCGGGTGCTGCAATCCATTGGCGCGCCCTATGCGCAGGACTGGATCACGCACTTCGGCTTCGACCGCGACAAGCATCCGGCCGTGCTGCCGATGGCGCTCGGTTCGGGTTCGGTCACGCCGATGCAGATGGCCTCGGCCTACGCGGTGTTCGCCAATGGCGGCTACCGCGTGGGCCCGCGACTGATCACCCGCGTGACGGACCACCGCGACCAGGTGCTGAACGACTACGCCGCGACGCCGCTCGACGAAAGCATGCGTGCCATCCCGGCGCGCAACGCCTTCGTGATGAACACGCTGCTCAACAGCGTGATGAAAGGTGGCACCGGTACCAAGGCCTGGCAGGCGTTGAAGCGCGACGACCTCTATGGCAAGACCGGCACCACCAACG
The DNA here is from genome assembly GCA_943372425.1 of Variovorax sp. YR752. Classification (GTDB taxonomy): domain Bacteria; phylum Pseudomonadota; class Gammaproteobacteria; order Burkholderiales; family Burkholderiaceae_C; genus Variovorax. The sequence goes on from CALRYR010000518.1 coordinate 1,424, forward strand.
ATTCGCTCGACACCTGGTTCGCAGGCTTCCAGCCGACGATGGTCGGCGTCGCCTGGATCGGCTACGACACGCCGCGCCGCCTGGGCGTGCGCGGTGAGACTGGCGGCAGCCTGAGCCTGCCGGTGTGGACCGACTACATGCGCACCGCCCTGCAGGGCGTACCGGTGAGCGAACCGACCCCGCCCGAGGGCGTGGTGCAAGTCGATGGCACCTGGTACTTCGACGACTATGCGCCAGGGCGCGGCATCGCGTCGCTGGGCGAGGCGAACGGTGAGTTGCCGCCGGCCGAATCGCTCGCCGCCCCGGCGATCGGATCAATGCCGACAACCGAGGAACGCAAGAGCATCCTCGACATGTTCCGCTGAACTTCTTATCGCGCTGCGAGCGGCAGCGAGAGCGTCGCGAGCGCCCCGCCACCCTTGGCATTGACCAATTCGATGCGCCCGCGGTGCTGCGCGGCGATCTCATTCACGAAGGCCAGGCCGAGCCCCGTGCTCTTGCGCTTGCTGTGCGGCCGGGCGAGCGAATAGAACTTCTCGAAGACCTTGTCGCGCGCGTAGTCCGGAATGCCGGGCCCGTGGTCGCGCACGATGATGCGGGCATGTCGTGCGTCGGCCTCCAGCCCCAGGTGCACGGCGCTGCCCGACGGTGCGAAGTCGATCGCGTTGTCGAGCAGGTTGCTCACGGCGCGCCGCAGCAGGAAGGGGTCGCCCTCGACCGTCGGCTGCGCCCGCAAGTCGAGCGTCACGCGCACATCGCGTGCCGATGCTGCGGCCTGCGCACCAGCCACCACGTCGTCGAGGAGGGTCGCCAGCAGCACCGGCTGCGTGCGCTGCAGCACGCGCCGCGTCTCGAGCGCAGTCAACTCCATCATGCGGTCAACGATCTCCTGAATGCGTTGCGTCTCACTCGCGATGTTGGCGAGAAAACGTTCGCGCTCGGCCTGCGGCATCGACGGTTCCTGCAGCAGCTCGGCCGCGCCGCGGATGGCCGACAGCGGGCTCTTCACTTCATGGGTGAAGGTCTGCACGTAGTCCGAAACGTAGTTGCGTCCGGTGAGCGCGTCGCGCATCTCACTGAAGCCGCCGCGCAGGGCGTCGAGCAGGCGACGCGCCATGCGGCCGATGCTCAGCGTCTTCTGCGCGCGGACCCAGGCGACGTAGTCGGAGATCAGCCCGAAAGGCCGCACCAGCCACACCGACACGATGATCGCCAGCACCAGCAGCGCGAAAGCCGAGCCGACCCCCACCCACAGCGTGCGCGCCCGTGCGTCCTCGACGAACTGGCCGAAGCTCTGCACCGGCTTGCCGACGCTGACCATGCCGACGATCTCGTTGTTCCAGCGGATCGGTGCGCCGACGTACATGACCGAAGTGCGTGGGTCGACCTCGACGTCGCGCGAGGTGCGCGCGCCATACAGGCCGGCGAGCGAGCGGCTGACGTCGGTCCACGCCGAATAGTCGGCACCGGTGGCGCGGCCGAGCGAGTCGAACAGCACCCGGCCGCTGCGGTCGGTCACGTACACGCGCAGCTCGACCCGGTTCTTGTGCAGGTTGTAGATCTGCGCCGAGAACTGGCGGGCATAGACCGATCGGAACAGCGGATCGCGCCGCGCCGTGTTGATGGCGCCGGCGATCACATCCTGCTCGACCAGACTGGCCATGAGCTGCGAGCTTTCGACCAGCGACTCCTCGGCCGATTCACGGTAGCGCGGGTCGATGTCGCTCACCACGCGGTACAGCAGGAAGGCGATGCCCGCCGCGTAGATCAGCAGGATGCCGAGGAAGATGCGCGAGCGCTTCGTCACGTCAAACGGTGGCCGGCAGGTCTTCGTTCAACGCGTAGCCGGTGCCGCGCAGCGTGCGGATCGGCTCGACATCGGGTGCCACGGCCTTCAACTTGGCGCGCAGCGTCTTGATGTGGGCGTCGACCGTGCGGTCGAAGCTCTCGCCAGGGTCGTCCCAGACCATTTCCAGCAGTTCGTCGCGGGTGTAGACCCGGCCCGGTCGCTGCACGAAGAGACACAGCAGCCCGTATTCGTAGCGCGACAGCTCCAGCGCCCGGCCGTAGTAGCGGATCTGCCGCCGCTCGCCATCGATCAGGAAGGGCTGTGGCGGTCTGGCGGCCGCCGGGGCAGGGGGGGCCACGGGT
>CALRYR010000519.1:0-3569 GCA_943372425.1 Variovorax sp. YR752
CAGCGGCAGCTTGATCAGGCTGACCTGTTCGAGGCGAACGCGGCCGGCCCATTCCTGCGCCAGCTCGGCCATCACGGGCCAAGCCATGGGCGTCGCGTCGGGCTCCCACCAGTCGACGTGCGTGCGCAGGTGCGTGGTGCCGCTTTCCCAGGCCCACTGCGCGCCGCGCGCCGCGCGCTCGCGCACGTCGGCGGGCGTCCAGTTGATGCGGTCGTTGAGCATCGCGTCGATGGCGCCGAGCAGGCCCGGCTGCACCTGTTTCATGCGCGGCAGCGTGAAGGCCTTGTCGAGGTGCGTGTGGGCGTCGACGAAGCCGGGCAGGGCCAGCGTGCCGGCGGCATCCCAGGTCGTAGCCGACGGTGCTGGTGCTTGCGTGGCCGGCTGCACCGAATGCACGCGGCCCGCTTCGATCGCGAGGCGCGCCAGCACGGGCACGCCGTCTTGCTGCGGCCAGTCCGTCGGCAGCAGCCAGCGCGGCAGCCGCAGGTTGTCGATCACGGTCGGTGGGTGCATCGCGTTCTCAGGCGAACCGCGCCATCGCCTGCCCGACGCGCGCCCTGAAGCGCGTGAGCTGCGGTTCGGTCGCGATGTTCATGTGGTAGTGCGCGTGGTAGTCGACCCGCGCCGCCTGGCCGGTGAGCCGCTTCATGTACCGCGTGACGATCTTGCGCGGCGGGTCGCCCATGTACCAGGCGACCCAGCGCGGGCGGCCGTAGGTCACGACGGCCGAGATGCGCTTGATGTGCGTGAGCATCGGCTTCACGTTGGCCGGGTCGCTGATGTCGAAGGCCACGCCGGGCATGAAGAGCCGGTCGAAGAAGCCCTTGAGCATGGCCGGCAGGCCGAAGCACCAGGTCGGGAAGCAGAAGACGATCGCCTCGGCCCGGTTCAGCCGGTCGATGTACGGCTGCAGCGGAATGCGGTTGCTCGGCACCTCGTGGTAGCCCAGCCGCTCCTCGCGCGAGAGCACCGGGTTGAAGCCTTCGGCGTACAGGTCGCAGTCGTCCACCTCGTGCCCGGCGGCCCGCAGGTTGGCCAGCACCTCCTGGTGCAGGGCGGAAGCGAAGCTGGTTTCGACCGGATGGCAGTAGACGACGAGCACGCGCATGGTGTTTGACCGCTTAATCAGAGCAAGTGGTCAGATTCATGCAAAGGGCGTGCCAGCGCGCACGCACCGAATCGGAGCGGGGTGCCGAGGCGTAGCTCGCGGCGACCGGTTCAGGCCGAAGGGTTCAGCGTCGGCAGATGCCGAGCACGACTTCCTGTTCAGTGCAGGGCTTGGTGCGCACCGGCGCCGTGCCGAACGCCGGCAGTCCGGCCGACGCCACCGCGCGTTGCGAGGCACAGGCCCGCAGGCGCTTCTCCATGGGCGCGAAATAGCGCCAGCCCGGGCCAAGCGGCGGCAGCTCGAGCCGCACTTGCTTCCACTTGGGGTGCCCCTGCGCCTGCAACTGATCGAAGTTGGCGCACAGCGCGTCGGCGAAGCGCGTGAGGTCGCCGACGGTCGCGCGCAGGCCGTAGTCGTAGGTGACCAGGTAGGCCTGCACGCTCAGCGTCGGCACGTCGGCACCCAGCCAGCTGGCGTAGCTGGCGGAACGGATGGTCGCGGCCTGATAGGTGCCGCGCGCGCGTCCGCTCTCGGCGGCGCCGTCGTCGCGCCGCAGCAGCTTGATGAAGCGGCGCGCCTCGGGCTTCATCTCGGTGAAGAGCTTCGCGGGCTGCCCGGCCACGACGACCGCCACGTCGATGCTCTTCTCCACCGTCAGCTGGGCCAGCGCCTCTTCGTTGCTGAGGTAGTGCGCGCTGTCGGTCGGTATCGGCACCTCGAACATGCGCTGGTACAGCGTGCGCGCGGTGAGCGCCGTGCCGCTGCCGATCGGCCCGACGCCGATCTTCCTGTCGCGGATCTCGTGGATGGCGTTCAGCGGCGAGTCGGCCCGCACCACGAAGTAGATCTCCTCTTCGTACAGCGGCATCACGAGCCGCAGCGGCCGGATGATGTTGCCTGCCTCCGCATTGCCGGCCTTGGCCTCGTCGAGGAAGGCCTGGTAGACGTCGGACTGCACCAGCGCCAGCTTCACGCCGGGCTCGAAGCGCATGCGAAGGACGTTCTCGGCCGAGCCCTTTGACTCCAGCACCTCCAGCCCGATGCCGGCCGACGGCGCCACCCACTTGGCGAGGTCGCGGCCGATCTGGATGTACGTGCCGGCGCTCGACGCCGTGACGATCTTGTAGTCGGCCGCCGAAGCCCCGACAGCGCCGAGCAGCGTCAGGCCCGGCAGCAACGCCGCCCGTGTAGCGCGCCGGAGCAGGATGCGGGCATCACGGGGCATGGGTGCTCCTTGCGGTGTTTGTCGGCTGGCACAGCGCCAGCGCGACCAGGGCGGCATCGCAGGCGCCAGACGGCGCTGCTGCGGCGGGTTGCGGGGCGATGGCGCCGACGATCTGCACGGTGTCGTCGGCCCGCGCCGGTGTGGGTTCGGGGCGCGTCACGGCGTCCTGCGTCCGCGACACGTTGGCCTCGAACGCCTGCTGTGCCGCGCCGTGGCCGTGCCGGCCGACATGGAAGTAGTCGAACGCCAGCCCCACGCCGAACAGGCCGAGGACCAGCGCGATGCTGACCGTCAGGCGCCGTGTGGCCTGGGCGTCGGCGGACCAGCGGAGCAAGGTGTCGCTGGCCGGCACGACGCCTTGCTCTCCCGAAAGGCGTGCCGTCGAAGCCGTCGCATGGGAGGTCGCCACCGCTTCGGGCGGCAGGGCCATCCCGGGTGGTGCGTCCGCATCGTCGAGCGGCAGCTGGGTGTCCGGATCGTCGGCGGCGCTGTGGTCGAGGTCGCGCAACCACTGCGCCAACGCCTCATCGTCACGCCGCTGGACGGCCGGCTCGGGGCCGGGCATCCATCCGTAAGACAGGACACCGGGGGGTGGGGAGGACATCTTCGACCCTTCGCGCGGCGACGAAAGTAGTAGAAAAGAATGCATCCTTCGCCCTTTGGCGCGGGCGGTCATCAGGGTCTACCCATAGAGGGCAGCCGCAGATGTTTCAAGGTGAAAGCCGCCGTGGCGGCTGCACTCCCCGGGGGGGAGGGCGCTACTTCGGCGCGGCCTGGATGCCGCAGCCGCCGAGCACGAAGGCGATCAGCTCGCGCGCCACCTGCTCGCGGTCGATCGGCGTCTCGGTGCCGACGCCCATCATCACGCGCGCCTGCAACGCGTAGTCGGCGTGGTACTGGGTCATGGCCCAGATGTGCTGCAGCAGCAGGCGCGGGTCGAGCGGGCGCATCAGGCCGCGGGCGATCCAGCCGTTGATGATGTCGATCTTCTTCTGCGTCCAGGCCTGCGAGTTGGGCCAGTAGCCCTCGAGGTTCTTGCCGCCATCGAGCACCTCGCGCGTGAAGATGCGCGACATCTCCGGGTGGTCGAAGGCGTGGTCGAGCTTCTTGCGGATGTAGTCGCTCAGCACCGCGGCCGGCCCGTTGGCCGCATGGTCGAAGGAAAACACGACCTTCCACGCGTGCAGTACCTGCATCAGCAGCTCTTCGTAGAGCTCTTCCTTGCCGGCGATGTAG